>JASHXN010000195.1 GCA_030043505.1 Thermoplasmata archaeon | reverse complement strand
GCGCTCTGGCCGAAGGCGACATCCTCCACCCGGAGCAGCCCGCGGGTGAGCGGCGCCTCCCCCGCGTGCGCCGGATGATAGTGGGTGGAGACGACGAGCGGGATGTCGGCCTGCCAGGCCGCCAACGCCGCTTGCAGGACATGCCCGTACCGGTGCGAGTGGGCGTGGATGACGTCGGCGCCGCTGCGCGTGAGCGCGGTGACGAGACCCCCCATTGTCGGAAGGCTCACGCCGGGGAGGAGCTGTTTGCGGGCCGGGAAGCGCCGGACCGGCACCCCGTCGACCGTGGGCCGGAAGTCGGTACCGCGCCTCCAGGCGGCCTCGTCCACGAGGTCGCTCGCGAAGACCTCGACTTCGTCGCCGCCGGCGTGCAGCCGGCGGGACGTCTCGCGGACGGTCGTCTCGACGCCGCCCGGCGCGTCGTACCGCAAGGTCACCTGCACGACCTTCACGGCGCACCCACCGGGGTCGGCAGGTCCAAGTACCTCGCGACCGTCGTCCGGGACCGGAGGGGTCCGGCGTGCTGCTCGGCTGGCTCGGACGGAGCTTCCAGCTCCTCGCCCGCTTCGCGCCGGAGGAGGCGCGCGCGGACCTCCGCCACGTCGGCGAAGAGCTGGTCCGTCTCGACCGCCGACGCGCTCAGGGTCGCGCGACCTCCCGGTAGAGCGCTCGGAACCCTTCGGCCGACGCCGACCAGTCCAGCCCGCGAACGTGGGCGGCGCCGTCCTCGACCCGCCGGCGGGTTCCGTCCGCATCGGTGAGGACCTCCCGGATCGCCGCCGCGAGCGCGGCCGGGTCGCCGTACGGGACCAAGCGGCCGAGCCGGCCTTGTCCCACGACCTCCGGGACCGCCCCCACGGACGTGGCGACGATCGGCGTCCGGGCGGCCATCGCCTCGAGCAGCACGAATCCGTACGCCTCCCATTCGGAGGGGAGGACGAGCGCGCTCGCCCGACGGAAGACCGCCCGATACCCTGCCCGCTCCGGCACGTGGCCGAGGAACCGGAGGCTCTCGGCGACCCCGAGGCGGCGGGCCTGCGCTTCGAGCTGGGCGCGTTCGCCCCAATCCGAACCCATCAGGACGAGCGGCCGGCGCTCCGTCGGCGGGATCGCGGCCAGCGCGTCGATCAGGTTCGGCAGGCCCTTGTTCGACGCGATGCGGCCCACGAACAGCAGGTACTCCGGCGGCAGGTCGATCCCATCAGGCCGGTCCGACTCCGGGTGCGACCACTCCTCCAGGTCGACCCCGGGCGGCAGGATGCGGAGCCGGTCGGCCGGGGCGAACTCCCGGAGCAGCGACGCCTCGAGCTCCGATTGGACGACGATCGCCCGCGCGACGCGGTACGCGGTCATGCCGAAGGCGAAGTCGTCGAGCCGCAGGAGGGCGCGGTTCCGCGCCGACTCGCGCCGGTCGGCCGGGTGGTACGACGTCGAGATCACCAGCGGGATGCCGGTCTTCCGGGAGACCGCCGCGGCCTGCAGGACGTGGCCGTACCGGTGGGAGTGGGCGTGGATCACGTCCGCGCCGCTGTCGGCGAGGGCGTCGATCAGCCCGACCAGCATCGGGAGATTGAGGTTCGGCACGAGGCGGCGTCGCACCGCGAAGCGCCGGACGGGCACCCCGTCGACGACCGGACGGTAGTTCGTCCGCCGGTCCCAGTTCGCCTCGTCGTACAGGTCGCTGGCGAACACCTCGACCTCGTCGCCCGCGGCCCGCTGCCGGCGCGCGAGCTCGCGCACGTTCGTCTCGACGCCTCCCGGGGCGTCGAAGCGGAGCGTGACGTGGACGACCTTCACGCGCCGAGCACCTCCCGGTAGATCGCCTCGACCGCCGCCGCCACGGCGGGCCAACGGTACCGCGGGACCACCGTCGTGCGGCCGGCCTCCCCGAGCCGTCGCCGGAGCTCCGCGTCGTCCCAGAGCCGCTCGAGCGCTCCCGCGAGAGCGGAGGGCGTGCCGGGCGGTACGAGCAGTCCGGAGACGCCGTCCTCGACGATCTCCGGCATGCCACCGACGCGCGAGGCGACGACCGGCGTGCCCTGCGCGAGCGCCTCGAGCAGGACGAGGCCGAACGCCTCGTAGTCGCTCGGGAGGACGAGCATGCGGGCCTCCCGGTAGCCGGAGCTCAACAGGACGTCGCTGCCGACGTGGCCGAGACGGCGGACCCGGCCGGCGAGCCCCTGCCGCTGCACGGCCGCGTCGACCTTCGCCGCCATCCCCCCGTCCTCGCCCACCAGGACGAGCGTCGCCGTGGGGTCCCGGCGCGCCAGAGGGGCGAACGCCGTAACGAGGTCGAGCAACCCCTTGTTCGAGGCGAGCCGGCCGACGAACAGCACGAACGGTCCTGGGATCCCGAACTCCCGGGCGAACGCCTTCGGGTCCTCCGCCGGGGGCGGGAGGGGGGTGTAGCCCGGCGGGATGATCGAAACCGGGGGGAGCGGAAACCCGTGCGACCGGAGCAAGCGCTCCTCCTCCCGGGTCTGGACGATCACGCGCGCGGCGTTCCGGAGCGTCGGGCCCGCCAACCAGCGATCGTACGTGCCGCGCAGACGGCGACGCCACCACCCTCCCTCGATCGACCAGGGAGGATGGTAATGGGCCGTGACGATCCAAGGGGTCCCTTGCCGCCGCCGCAGCCGAGAGGCGGCGGTCACCTGGTTCGTGCCGTAGGTGTGGGCGTGGACGATCTCCGGACGGGCTCGTTCGAGCGTCGGGAGGAGGTCGTGGAAGAACGTGTAGTGCGCGGCC
>JASHXN010000194.1 GCA_030043505.1 Thermoplasmata archaeon | reverse complement strand
GCCTCGGGTGGCGTCGGCGCGGGCGCCGCTTCCGGTTCGGGGAGCTCCCCCTTCTCCTCGGGGGTGACCTCCTCCTCCCGGACGCGCAGCGCGCGGCGGCGCCACGGGTCCGCGAGGTTGAGCTTCGTGATGACGAGGTAGGCGGTGCGGATCTGCAGCGGCTTGAGCTTCTCCTCCGCCGTCTTCAACGTGACGTTGTCGAGGGTCACGGCGTAGTCCCGTCGGGAGATCTTCGCGATCCGTTGCTCCTCGCCCTTGAAGCTGCCCCCGAGCACGCGGACGGTGTCGCCCTTGCGGACCGGGACGTTCCGGCGCTTGAACCGCGCGCGGAGCTCTCGCGAGAGCGTGACGGTCATCCGGCGGCGCCGGACGGTCGTGTCGGCGGTGTAGTGCGCGCGCCGCTGACGCCGCGGCGAGTGCGGAGAGACGCGCACCGACCTCCTCCCTCCTAGACGATGATCGAGGACGCCGCCGCGATCCGGGGCCACCGTTCGGCGGCCTCCTTCGCGACGGGGCCCTTGATCTGCGAGCCTTTGATCTCCCCGGTCTCGGTCGTGATCACGGCGGCGTTGTCCTCGAACTGGAGCCGGCTGCCGTCGGGCCGGCGCATCGGCGAGCGGGAACGGACGATGACGGCGTGCAGCACCTGCCGCCGCATCTCGGGCGTCCCCTTCTTCACCGAGACGATGACGAGGTCGGCGATCCCCGCGCGCGGGTAGCGGCGGTGCGTGCCGTGCCAGTTCCGCACGGCGATGATCTCGACGACCTTCGCGCCGGTGTTGTCGACGCACTCCAGGCGCGCCCCCTTCGGGAGCCCGCGGCCCCGGCGACCGGCGAGGCCCTTCACGAGACCTCCTTCGGCGCCGGGCTCTCCGCCGCGGGGGCGCCCTGCGCTTCCTCGCCGCGGACGCGGTGGGCCGCCTCCCCGAGGTCGGCGACGATGCAGAAGGCGACGAACTTGGAGAGCGGCCGCGTCTCGGCGATCCGCACGCGGTGGCCGACGCTGACGTTCAGGCACGGCGGGGCGTGCGCGAGGTACCGACGCCGCCGCTTCTCGTACCGTTCGAACTTGGAGACGTAGTGGAGCAGCGTCCGCTCGACGACGGCGGTGCGCTGCATCGCCGCCGAGACGACGACCCCTTCGAGGCTCTGCCCGCGGACCGGCAGCCGCCCGTGGAACGGGCAGTGGCGGTCGTCGCAGCGGCCCTTCGGGGCCCGGACGTCGAGACCGATGTCCCGGGCGCGGGGCGCCTTCGCGGAAGTACGGGCCGGGGTCATCGGAACCTCCGAGGACCTCCGGCGAGCAGCCGCTTGGTCCGGTCCTCGGGACGCACGCGAAGGAGGTCGCCTTTTAAGGGTAACTCTCGCTCGCCGAGCACGAGCGTGCCGGCGAGGCCGGTCTTCGAGATCCGGAGCGGACGGCGCCGACCCGGGACCCGGACGAGCAGCGTGCCGAGCGTCTCGTCGACGATCGTCCCCTCGACCGGTCCGCGGAGCCCCGGCGCCGCCGGCACGGCGACCGACGCGCCGATCAGCTCGCCGGCGAGCGCGGCGCGGTCCGCCGGGGTGAGCTGAACGTCCGGTTCGTCGTGTGCCGCGGCCACCGGATCACCTCGGGCCCTCCGGCCGTGCGCGGGAAGGCGAAGCGGATGCCGCGAGCGAGCGCTCGCTGAGGACCGTGAGGGCGCGGGCGACGTTCGTGCGCAGCGCGCGCATCCGGCCCGGGCTCGGCGGCGCGCCGCCCATCGCCGCGACGCCCCGCTCGCGCAGGAGGTCGTTCTCGGCGTCGGCGATCTTCCGCCGCAGGTCGTCGTCCGACAGGCTGCGCAATTCGCGCATCCTGAGCAGCGTCACGTCGCCTCCGTCGCGTCGGGACCCGGCGGGGGCGTCGGACCTTCGACGACGGCCGCCTCGGCGACCGGCGCCGCGGGGCTCGGGGCCCCCTTCACCACGATCTCGTCCGGCAGCTTCGCCGTCGGACGCATGATCCAGACGTTGACGCCGATGACCCCGGGTTTGAGGCGGGCCTGGTAGAACCCCTTGTCCATCCAGAGATGGACCGCTTCCCCGCAGTACTTGATCGTCCCGGCCTTGAACCGCTCCGTGCGGTGCCGCTCGCCGGTGAGCTTGCCGGAGAGGATCACCTGGCAGCCGCGCGCCCCCGCCTCCATGATGCGGCGGACGGTCGAGTGACCGGCGCGCCGGAAGTGCCAGCCGCGCTCGAGCGTGGAGGCGAGCTTCTCGCTCATCAGCTGGGCGTTGAGGCTCGGCTGCCGCTCCTCCTGGACCTCGATCTGCGGGTTGTCGAGGGCGAAGCGGGCCTGGATGTCCTCGGTGAGGCGCTTGATCAGCTCGCCGCGGTGCCCGATCAGGATCCCGGGCCGCTCGCAGACGAGCGTGACGCGCGTCCCCATCGGGGTTCGGACGATGTCGAGCCCGCCGAAACCGGCCCGCGCGCTCTCGCGGACGAGGTAATCCTTCAGCAGGACGCGCCGCATCCGCTCCTGGATCACCTTGCGTTCGCTGCTCACGCGCCGACCTCCTTCTCGCCGAGCACGATCTCGACGTTCGTCGTCTGCTCGTTCCACGGCGTGGCGTGGCCGTGGGCGCGGGGCATCGACGCGGGGCGGATCCGGCCCCGGGCGCACGCGGCGACCTTGACGAACAGCCGCTCGGCGTCCAGCCCGTCGTACTCCGCGTTCCCCTCGGCGTTCTGCAGGACGAGGAGCACGGACTTCGCGACCTTCTTCGGGTACCGGCCCGGGCCGACGCCGCGCTTGTGCGCGGTCTCCTGGTTGTACCGGCGGAACGGGACCGGGCGCTTCAGCGCGACGACCTCCTCCAGGAAGTGGCGCGCCTGCTCGACCGGCATCCCCCGGATCGCGTTCAGGACCTCGTACGTCTTCTTCGGGGAGATCGGGAGCTCGATGCCGCGGGCGCGGGCGACGTTCACCCCGCTCTGCGCCTGATAGGTGTAGCCTCGCATCGCTCCGTCCTCCCTACTTCAGCGGCATGAACTTGGACGAGCGCGTCGCGCCGACGCCCGGGCCCGAGTGCTTTTCGAACCGCCGCGTGAGGGCGAACTCGCCGTAGTAGTGGCCGATCATCTCGGGCCGGATCTCGATCTCCTTGAACTCCTTGCCCGTGTGGATCGCGACCTTGCGCCCGACGTGCGCCGGCAGGACCAGCGCGTCCCGGCAGTGCGTGCGGACCGTCTTCTCCGTCGGGGTCGCGCGCATCCGCTCGAAGAACCGGCTCGTCTCGTCGTTGAAGCCCCGGCGGATCGACCGTCGCGCCCGGGCCCCCAGGATGGCGGCGAGCTGCTCGAGGCTCATCGCCTTGAGCTCCTCCAGCGACTTGCCGCGGTAGGTGAACTCGCGCTTGCGGCGCGCCTCGACCTTCTTCGCCCGCTTCGCCTTCGGCATCGTCTACGCTAGCCCCCCCGCGTCCGCTTGCGCCGCTGCGAGCGCGAGAACCGCCCGACCTTCGCCCCCGGCCACGTCCCGCTCTTGACGGTGCTGGGGCGCCCGACGTGCTGGTGGGCGCCGCCGCCGAACGGGTGGTTCACCGGGTTCATGGCGACGCCGCGTACCTTGAACGCGGCCCGGGCCAGCGAGCGCGTCGCCCAGACCTTCTTGCCGGCCTTGATGATCGGCCGCTCGCTGCGCCCGCCGCCGGCGACGGCGCCGACCTGGGCGCGGCACGTGGCGAGGAACTGCTTGAACCGTCCGCTCGGCAGCTGCACCGTCACGTCGTTGCCCGCGTGGGCGACGACGAGCGCGCTGGTGCCGGCGGCGCGGACGAGCCGGCCCCCGTCGAACGGCTTGACCTCGAGGTTGGAGACGAGCGTCCCGTCCGGGATCTTCGCGAGCGGCAGGATCGAGCCGCGGTCGACGCGGCCTTCGCCGAGGGACACCGAGTCCCCCGTCGCGATGCCGGCCGGGGCGAGGATCGTGAGGCGGGAGCCGTCCGGGGCCGCGATCTCGGCGACCGGCGCGGTGCGGCCGGGCGCGGGCGCGATCGCGACGACCGTGCCGTTGCCGACGAGGTCGGCTCCGGGCAGGTAGACGGGCCCGTGGTGCCGGTGGCTGGGCGAGCGGTACGTTCCGGTGCCCGCGCCGCGGCGCCGGGAGATGATGCGCTTTCCCATCAGAAGACTCCCGCCCGGCCGCCGATATCCTCGGCCGAGTACTCCTTCGCGAAGCGAACGGTCGCGATCTTGCCGGTTTGCACCGTCTTGACCGTGACCTTGGCGACCTTGCACTGGTACGTCTCCTCGACGGCGCGCCGGATCTCGGCCCGGTTCGCGCGGTGGTCGACGACGAACTCGAGCTTGTTCTGCCGCTCCATCTCGTCCATCGACTTCTCCGTGACGTAGGCGTGCAGGATGATCCGGTGGCGGAGCGTCGTCATGCGGCCGCCTCCCCGAACCGGGCGCGCAGCCCTTCGACGGCGGCGCGCGAGAAGATCGTGAGCCGGCCCGCGACGCCGCCGGGGGCGAGGTCCTCCGTCCCGAGCCGGCCGACCGGTACGACATCGACCCCCGCCAGGTTGCGGAAGCCGAGGGCGCGGTTCGGGGCGCCGGTGACGACGAGCAGACTGCGCGGGGTGCGGCGGACGCGTCCGCGGCGCCGGGCGCGGCCCGAGCTGTGCAGGTGGGTCCGGTCCTGCGCGCGCAGGACGTCGTCCCAGAGCTTGAGCTGCTGGAGGAGCTCGCGGGCCGCCTTCGCCGAGGCGACCGCCTCGACCGGATCGTCGACGACGTACGGCAGCGCCGCGCCGTGCGGCACGAGGTGACCGCGCGCGGTGGCGAGCTTCGTCTCGCGCGTCGCGGCGAGCGCGGAGGCGAACGCGAGCCGGCGCTCCTTGCGGTTCACCTTCTTCGTCCAGATCCGGTCGACGCGCGGCGGATGCGCCGCCCGACCGCTCACGGTGTTCGGCGACTGCGCGCCGCGCATCGAGCCCATCAGCCGCGGGGT
>JASHXN010000193.1 GCA_030043505.1 Thermoplasmata archaeon | reverse complement strand
TTGTAGTAGACCTTCCGAATGGGGCGCAGGAACGCCCACCCGTAGGCGAACCGCATGCCGAAGCCGTCGGTGGTGTCCGTCAGCACCATCCCGCAGGTGAACATGAACGGCAGCACCAGCACCATCCAGAGCGGAAAGTGGACGGCGGCGGTGGCGGTGGTGACCGTGATCGCGATCAACGCCACTTCGGAGGCGGTGTCGAAGCCGAGGCCGAAGAGGACCCCGATCGGGTAGATCTGCCACGGCTCGTTGACGAACTTGAACAACCGCCCGAAGTAGCGGTTCATGAACCCGCGCTTCAAGAGGGTCTCGTCCAGCTTCTGCTGGTCGAGCTCGCCCGTCCGCAGCGCCTTGAAGATGAGATAGATCTCCCAGAAGATCAGGAAGTTGATCAGCGCGATGATGTACAGGAACGCGCCCGAGATGAACGTCCCCAGGACCGCCCCGTCGGCCTCGAACGCCGGCAGGTTGCTGGCGATGAACTGGGTGGCGATCACCAGGACCGCGATCATCGCGACGACGATCGTCGAGTGACCCAGCGAGAACCACGTCCCGACGGTCGTGGGGCGCTTGTCCTGCTGGAGGAGCTTCCGCGTCGTGTTGTCGATCGCGCAGATGTGGTCGGCGTCGACCCCGTGCCGGAGCCCCAGCGTGTAGGCGAGGATCCCGAGAGCCCAGAAGATCGCGTAGCGGGAGCCGATCCAGTACGTCGCGAAGATCCCCAGCGCCGTCGCGGCGACGATCCCCGCGTAGATCAGCACGACCTTGATCCACTCCGCCCGGGAGAGCACGATCGGATTGCGGATCTCCGTGAGCGGATTCGACGCGGGCGTCGCAGCGAGGGCCACGAGGGGGCGACGCTCTCCGGGATGTAAATGTTGTGGGGTTTCCAAAAAACGTAACACGGGCTCTCCGGTCGACCCGGCGCTCCTCCGTCGGGCATACCCCCCCTGGTCCCGTTGCCGGCGGCGCGGAGTCCCGGCGTCGGCCGGAAGAGCGCGCTGCCGTCGCCGTGCCGTTATCTGTCGCGGCCGGCTCGGGAGGGGTCGAGCGTCCCATGCCCAAGGCCGTCCGCCGGAAAGGCCCCCGACCCGCCGGACGGCAACGACCCCGGGGCGGCCGGAAGGCGAGCTCCGAGTATGTGGTGCGGTTGGGCGTCTCGCTCGAGCCGGAGCTGCTGGCCCTGCTGGACAGCTGGGTCCGGGAGCGGAACTCGCCGAGCCGGTCCGACGCCCTGCGCGCGCTGATCCGGAAGGAGCTCGCGGAGCACGAGCTCGGCGACCCGGACTCGGACACGGTCGCTAGCGTGCTCCTGATCTATCGGCACGATGCGCCGAACGTACTGCGCCGGCTCACGGCGGTCGAACACCGCTGGGGGGGCCACGTGCGCTCCTCTTCGCACATCCACCTGGAGGGAGGCTCGTGCATGCAGCTCATCGGCCTCGTGGGAAAACGGCGCGAGGTCGCGAGCGCCGCCGAAGACCTTCGGGGCGTGAAGGGGATCGCCTTCGGACGCTACACGCTCGGGACCCCGTCGGTCGCCGGCGGGAGCACCGGCCATCGCCACCCTCACCACGACTAGCCCCGCGTCGGCCGGAGAGGGTTTGGGGCCCGCAGGGCCGGATGCCGAGCGGCTCCGGGGCGGGCTGCGCTACCGGATCCGCTCGAGCGCGAACGAGCCGATCACCAGCGAGCGGTTCGTCGCGCGGACCTCGACCCAGTCCCGCGTCGCGACGTCTCCGAACCCCTTCACGCTGAGGAACGTGCGGTCCCGGTCCTGACGGAACAGGATCGCTCCGTCCATCCGCCCCAGGAGCGACTCGACCTGCGCTTCGCTCAGCGCCCCGGCTTCCAAGGCGTACATCGCCAGCGCCGACCTCGGCTTCAGGATCCCGACGACGTTCTGCAGGAACGAGAAGCTCGCCCGCTCGTCCGCGTGCGCCAACAGCGCGGAGAGGCCGAAGAAGCCGACGCGGAACGGCCCGCCCTTCGCCGCCTCCTCGCACTGCTTCGCGCCCTCGACCAGCAGCGAAAGGAGTCCGGCGCGGTCGTCCGAGCTCTTCGGTACGAGCGTGTGCGGTCCGGCGACCGCCCCCGCGCCCGACGCGTCGATCCAAGTGACGCTGCCCATCTGCTCGTACTCCCGGAACTGCGGCACGACGACCCCGAGACTAGCGCCGATCTCGAGCGACGTGCGCCCGGCGGTGACGAGCAAGGCGGGCTCGCCGCGTTTGAGGCCCTCGCCGATGAACGCGTAGAGCGCGACCTCCTTCCCGACGAACGCGTCGCCGACCAGCACGACGTGGCTCTTCGGCGGCATCCCGCCGAGGAGCAGGTCGTCCAGCCGCGGCGTACCGGTCGGGAGACGGTCCGGGTACCGCCGCCCGCCCTGCGGGGTGAGAGGTCCTCCTTCCGCGGGGAGGCCGGCTTCGACGATGCCGGGCCCGGGCGCAGGTCGACCCCGGCGGCCCCGGCTCGAGCGGGAACTGGAGGACGAAGGTCCGGCGTCGGCGCGATCCGCCGCGGCGACGGCGAGAAGCCCCGCGAACGGGAGGTCCCCCTCCCGGGCGATCTCCTGTCGGCGCAGGCTCACTTCCGCTTCGTCGGCGTCGACCGACCGCTCGCGGAGTACGACTTCCCCCTCGCGGCGGTCGAGCTCCTCGGAAGCCGCCCGCAGGCGAGCTTCGCGCTCCTCGATCGACTTCTCGCGGTCGGCGACCTCCTGAAGCCGCCGGTCGAGGTCGGAACCGTGCTGGGCCGCCGCGACCTGTTGCTTGCCCACATCGTCCAGCCGTTGCTGGTAGTCGC
>JASHXN010000192.1 GCA_030043505.1 Thermoplasmata archaeon | reverse complement strand
GGCCCGATCTCCCTCGGCCCGGCTCCCGGGCCGGAGGAGGCCCTCGATGGCCCGGTCGCGTCTCCCGCGGTGGCCCACGCCGCGAACCCGAGCCCCGAAACGCAGGTCAACGCGTCCATCGTCCACGGGCTCGAGGAGCGCGTGGCGCTCCTTGCGACCGTCGACCGCGACGCCCCCGACGTCACCGGCGAACTGTGCGAGGCGGCCCTCAACGAAGCCTCCGGTCGAGCGACCGACGCCCAGCAGGTCCTGCGGTCGGCGCAGGGCCGCCTGCAACGAGAGACCGAGGAACTGATCGGTCGCCACGTCGCGGACCTCGAGGCGCGAGCACGTCTCCTGCAGGAGACCGGCCTCCGGTTCTCCATGGACGACCCGCTCGCCCGGGTGAGCGAGAGCGCCCTCGCCGGCGATATCGGCGCCGCGGTTGCGGCGTTGTCGGCCGCAGAACGACGCCTCGGCCTGATCGAGGCCCACTGGCGAGGTCTGCAGGCCTTGGTGGCGCAGGTGATGACGCTCCGAGGCGAGGCTGAGTCCCTCGGCATCGACGTCGACCGCGCCTGCGCGCGGCTGGACAGGGCTCGTGCCGATCTGTCGACCCGCACGGCGACCGAGCACGACCTCGACGCCGCCGCCCAGGCCGCGGCCGAGGCGTTGATGGCGCTGCACGAGGCGGTCCCGCCGGCGCTCGAGAACGAGCTGGGCCGGCACCGCGCCTCGCTGGACGCCCACGACCGGACGGGCCGCTCGACGCGCAGCGCGCGTCGCGTCCACTCGGATGCGGAGACTCACCTTCGGGAAGGCCGACTGGACAACGCGATCCTGAGCCTGCGGGAACTTCGAGAGGAGCTCGCGCGTCTAGAACGCGAGCCACCCCCGCCGGCACCGGCTCCGCCCGCGCCCGAACCGACGCCCCGGGCCGTCGTCCCGCCCGTCGAGGCGTCGCCGCCGGCCCGACCGACTCCCGCTTCTGCCCGGGAGCCGGCTCCCGCCGCCCCGCCCCCTCGGGCGGCGCCGGCCGTTGTACCGGTTACCGCTCCCGCCACGGGCGTCGCCGAGCCCTCTTCAATCGCTCCGGCTGTGGTGCCCGCTCCCGCCGCGACGGCTCCCCCCGGTGCGGAGCCCGACGTGGTCGGGAACCTGATGCGCAAGGCTCGCAGCCTCGCCGCCCGGGTCCGCGCACTCCCGCCGGACAGCGAGGAGGCGGCGAGCGCCGCTCGGGCCATCCACGAGGCGACCGAGCTCCTCAAGGCCCGACGGTTCGCGGAGGCCGATGCGGCCCTCACTCGTCTTATGCGCACCCTCGCTTCCGCGCGGTCCCGGAGCTAGTACGTGCCGAGGAAGCCGTCTCCACTAGCCGACCTGCGTCGCCGCCTGGCGGCGTGCGAGGAGCGGGCGGCGAAGTACCAGCTCGAGGGACTCCCGATCCCGACCGCCGAACTTGCGGACGCGTTCGACAAGGCGGTGCGGGAGGGCCAGCTCGAGGAAGCGCGGGCGGTCGTCCAGCGAGCCGAGACGCTGCTCGCCCGCGCCGACCAGGACTGGGGCTGGCTCCGGGAGCTCCTGCAGCGCGTCGACACGCTCCGGGCGATCGCCGAGACGGTCGGGCTGGACCTCGCGCGCATCGACGCCCGTGTCGGCAACCCCCGGGCGAACCTCGCCGAGGAGGCGCTGACGACCGCCTCGCTCGAGAAGGCGGCGGCGAGCGCCTCGTTCGCTCTCGCGGTCCTCAACGACGCGATCCCGAAGTACATCGTCCAGGAGGCGAAGGCGCTCGGCGGGTCGATCCGGCGGGCGCGGGACCGCGGCGAGGACGTCCGCGAAGCGGTCGCGGCGTTCTCGACGCTCCTCCGCTCGGTGCAGGAGCCGGCGCTCGGCGCGACGGCCGACCGGCTCGCCGAGGCGCGCAAGGCGGTCGCCCGCATCCCCCGCGCCCCGCCGGTCGCCGCGACGTCCGTCGAGGAGGAGGAAGAGATCCTGAACGAGGCGAGGAATCTCGCGCGTCGGCTGCACCGGATCAAGACCCGGGCGCACGCCGCGACCGACGCGGTCCGGCTGATCTCGCAGGTCCGACAGGCGCTGAGCGAGGACCGGCGCTACGCCTCCCCCGAAGAGGAGGTCGAGGCCCTCTGGGCCGAGGTCGACCGACTGACCCGCGAGAAGCGCCTGGCGGCGGAGGGTTCCCCCGCGGGGAGCGAGGGCGGGGCCGCCGGTGCGCCGGGGGAGCCGGTCGAGGGGGCGTACGACGACGAGGCGATCGCGGCGAGCGCGTCCGCCTCTTCGGAGTCGGAACCGGACGCGGCCACGGACGCGCCGGGCGGACCGGCCGAACCGGAGGACCGGTACGCGACCGAGGAGGAAGACGAGGACGAGAGCCAAAGGCCGGAGCCGGTCGTCTCGAACGGCCCGACCCCGTCCCGCATCCCGATGCCGATCGTCCCACCGCTGATCCCGCTCCCCGACGAGCAGGCGGGCGCGCCGGCGCCGCAGAGCCCCGACTCGCTGGCCGAGGGCGCTGGACCGCGCGCTCCGCGCCCGACCCGCATCGCGATCGCAGCGGCGTACGTCCCGCCCGACCTCTCCGACCCGTCCCGAGGCGCCGCGGCGACCGCGAACAACGACGCCTACCGCCGGACCCGGTCGCGCCATCGGGATTAGACGCGGGCCCCGCGCAACCGAAACCCTCTTATACGCTCCGAAAGTCCTTTATATGACTTGGCGCGACCCTCGGGCCGAGCGGGATCTTCGGCGGTGGGCACGATCGTAGCCTTCACCCCCAACGGGTTCGTCACCGTCCGCGCGACCGGCGCCGAGTTCCCTTCGGAGGGTGCCCCGCTGACGGCGCCCGGGGGAAAGCTCGAAGGGCGCGTCGTCCGAGTTTTCGGTCCGGTCTCCCGACCGTATGCAGTCGTTCGCCCCCGGCGGATGCCGAGCCCCGTCGATGGGGCCGCACTGCTGGGTTCTGAGGTGTTCCGCGCATGAAGGCCGCTCCGACGCCCCCCGGGGAACCCCCCCAGCCCGAGGAGAAGCCGACGACCGGTGCGCGGCCTGAGGATATCGGGACGCAAACGCGGTGCACGAGCTGCGGCTCGACCCATCTCACGCGGGACTACGAACGGGGCGAGCTCGTCTGCGACGAGTG
>JASHXN010000191.1 GCA_030043505.1 Thermoplasmata archaeon | reverse complement strand
CCGGACCGGGTGTCGATCGTCGTCGAGAAGGAGGTGCCGGAGCCGTACGCGCCGACCTCCCTGCTCGCCCTCGACACCAACGAGAGCTCGCTCGACGGAGTGCAAGTCAACGCCCAGGGTACCACCTCCGTCACCGTTCCGTTCCCGGACATCCGGGTCGTCCAACAGCGGCACTTCGAGCGACGGCGTCGGCTCGGGCGCAAGAAGGCGCACGATCGAAGGGTCGGCCGTCGGCTCGGGAAGAGAGAGGGTCGACGCGAGCACCACCGCGTGACCCAGCGCCTCCACCGGCTCTCCAAGCAGCTCGTCCGAATCGCGGCTCGCGAACACGCCGCCCTCGCCCTCGAGCGGCTCGAGAACCTACCGGTGCTTCGAAGGCGGGGGCGGCGAACCCGTCGCCGCCTCTCCTCGTGGCCCCGTCGCGAGCTCCACCGTCAGCTGTTCTACAAGGCGGAGGAGCAGGGGGTCCCGGTGATCCTCGTGAACCCGCGATACACCAGCCGAACCTGCCCGAGATGTGGCGCGGTAGCCCAACGCCGAAGCAGGGTGGGGACGATGTTCGAGTGCGGGGGTTGTGGCTGGACCCTGGACCGGCAGATCAATGCCGGGGCGAACATCGCGCGAACCGTTCTCGCGGAGACGCGGGAACTCGGAGGTCTTCGAGTGGACCTCGACGCCCTTCTCGAGGATGTGGTGAGGCCCCTCTACGCGACCGGGTCGACCGGGCGGGCACGGGCGGAGCGGAGAGAAGGGAGACGGAGACGCCCCGCCTAACGCGGGGTTTCTCAGTCACACTCGTCCGTCAGCCTCCTCGGAAAACCGTATACAGGACCGCGCCGGGCGGGTACTCGAACCGGCTCCGTCCCCGGATTTCAGTGCGGTACACCGGGACGCCGGCCTCGGGCAACCGCGCCAGCACGAAGTCGAACGCCTCCGGGGTCAGCGCGAGGCTGTAGAGGCCCGGGCGCTGGGTCCGGAGCGAGAGCGGGCTCACCGCCCAGCGTACGTCGAGGCTCGGCGGGCTCGGGCGAACGTCGACGAGCCGGAACCACTCCGCCGCCTTCTTCCACCCGAGCCGACGGGTCCGGCCGGTGTCGAACTCTACGAGCAGGCCTCGCTCGTCCGAAGAGAGGTTTACGGGGATCGGTCGGAGCATCGACCAGACGAGGATGCACCCGAGGAGGAGACCGCCAACCCACGGATCGAGCTGGATCCACCAGGGTGCCCCCGCGCCCGGGCCCGACGTCGCCCCCGGGTAGTTCCCGTAGAGGTACCCGAAGCCCACGGCGATGACCGCGATCGCCGGGAGGGCGTACGCGAGTCGCCGACGACGGGAGGCTCGGATCCTGGGCACCAGCGGTCGAAGGTCGGCCATCGGGGCGGGCTCCCTCGCTGTCCGAACCGGTGGCGCAGCCATAGACCGTTCGCCCCCCGCGGAGAACCACAACGGCTATGAACGGTCGGCCGTCCCCCGCGCCCGCATGGGAAACATCCGCCAGACGTACATCAAGCGGGTCGCCATCGAGCTGATCCGCAACCACCCGGAGTCGTTCGGCGGAGATTTCGCCCAGAACAAGCAGAAAGTGCTGGAGCTCACCGACCTGGGCGTCCCGGTCGACGGGAAGTACACGGTCGTGCACAAGAAGCTCGCCAACCGCATCGCCGGCTACGCGACGCGCTACATGAAGCGCAAGCGCGGCACCTAGGCGGCGCGGCTCGTTCAGTCGAAGACCCGCAGGCCGTCCTGCAGGTGGACGATCTCCACCGGCGTCGTCGGGCGCCCGACCAGGAATCCTTTCGAGTTCGCGATCACGCACGCGCCGACGACCGGCACGCCGAAGTTCGCCGTGGAGCGGTGGACGGGGACCCCCAGGACCCCCTCCGCCTGCGCGAGCTCCCGGTCCGTCGCCTTCGGGTGGACCACGGCGCCGCGGTTCGTCGCGACCCCCGCCATGCCGACCGTCGCGAGCCCGGCGAGCGTCCCCCGTTCTACTCGGACGCCGAGCGCGGAGGCGATCAGGTCGACGGCGTCGGCGGAGTACTCCGGATGGACGAGCGCCCCCTGGTCGTTCGCCAGCACGTTGTTGCCGACGGCGTTCTGTCGGTGCCGGACGACGGTCACCGGTCCGACGCGCTCGAGCGCGCGTCGCTCCGCGTCGTCGATGCCGTCGCTGACCACGACCCCGTGCGCGTTGGTCACCACGAGGGCGCCGACGACCTCGCTGTCGGTGACGGTCGTGCGGATGACCTGCACGCCGAGGATCCGCGCCAGCTCCCGTTCGACGGTCGCCGGCAGCGACGGCGGAACGAGCGCGCAGCGATCGTCCGCCCGGACGAAGACCCCGAGGTAGGGGCTCCCGGCGACCAGCGTGCGCCCGACCGGCACGCGACGGCTCCTCCGCGGAGGCTCACTCGGTGTCGAGGAGGTCGACCTCGATCAGGCCGTCCTCGAAACGGATCGCCTTCACCCGGACCTGCGACGGGATCCGCTGGATCCCCCGCTCCCAGATGTGCTCGTTGAGCCGCGGGTCGATCCAGACGTCCTCGGGCTGGCCGTGCATGTGGCGCACGACGAACCGGCGTACGGTCTCGAGCGCGTGGCCCGCGCGACGGCGGCGGGACGGCTGGTGCCGGCTCGCCCGCAGGGGAATGACGTACTCGCGTTCGAGCTCCTCGCGCTTGCGGGGTGCGGGTTTCTCGGGCATCGATCGTCTCCTCCTACTTGTGCAAGTGGCCGCGCTTCCAGTGGCGCCGCTTCGGGTGGCGCGTCACCGCCCGGTTCGTCCGCTGGATGACCCAGGCCGGCACCCGGCGGTTCCCCTTGACGGCGCGGAACAGTCGGACCTTGCGCGCGTGACTCTTGCGACGGTTCGCCATCTTCACTGCCTCCCTAGCGTCGGGTGATCTTGATCTCGCGGCGTTCGGGGGCGATCCGCTCCAGCAGCGACCGCAGCGTCGCGTCGTCCACCGCGCGCGGCAACCGGCCGCTCGCCGCCAGCGCGATGAGCTGCTGTTCGACGCCCGCCGCCACGTCCGGTTTCGCGAGCCGGATGCGGCCCAAGCGCTCGCGCGCTTCGGGCGTGAGGATCCGACGGAGCACTTCGGCCCGCTCGGCGTCCCGGCGCCGCATCTCGGACTCCTGCGCGGCGAACGCCTGGGCGTTGACCGCCTCGGACGCCTGCATCTCCTGCAGCTGCTGGATCTTGCGCCGGCGCAGCTCGCTCAGCTCGGCGTCGTCGGATTGCATCGGCGCGGCGCTCCTGCCCCGTACGTCCCTCAGAGGTACTTGGCGAGTTCGGGGCGGGTGGCGGCGAGGGCCTTGAGGAGATCGCGGCTGACCGCGTCGAGGAGTTTCTGGCCGTTCGCCGTCACGCGGCGACCCCGGCCCTTGTACGGCTGGAGCAGCCCCGACTTCTCGAGCTGCTGGACGATCTCGCGGAGGACCGCGCGGGAGCCGAGCCGGGCGTGGTACGGGGCGCTGCCCCGGTCGCGCTTGCCTCCGTACTCCGAGCTGAGCCTCGTCACCCCGATCGCCCGCTTGAGGTAGACCTTGCGCAGGACAGAGGCGCTGCGGAGGTACCACCACTCCGGGTCGACGGGAGCTCGCTGCTTGTGGACGCCCGTCTTGGCGAAGGCAGCCCACGCCGGCGGGGTGACCGCCGAGCGGCTCTTCAGCTCCGCCGCGAGGCGGGGCAGCAACGCCGACGCCGGGACGTCGTTCGGATGGGTCATGGAGCGGCGCGGCCACTCGGCCTCCATATTTAAACGCGGCGCGACGGGCGCCGGCGGGGCACGTCGCCGGCGCGCGCCGGCGCCGAGGGCAAGGTCGTGGGCTTAACAAGGCCCGAGGGCGTGACACGGGTAGGGTTCGGAGAGCCATGGCGAACGAGACCGCCGCGCTGGTGCTGAGCGGCGGCGCCTCGAGCCGCTTCGGGGGCCAGCCGAAGGGGCTCCTGCCGGTCGAAGGGCAGAGCGGCGTGCGCCGGATCGTCGAGATCTGCCTCGCGGACGGTTTCTCGCCCGTCGTGGTCGTGGTCGGCGTCCACCGAGGGCCGATCGCCCACGCGCTCCGGGGCCTGGACGTCGAGCTCGTCGACTCCGAGCACTGGGAGGACGGCCGAACCGCCTCCGTGCAGGCCGGTCTCGCCGCGCTCCCGGAGGATCGGGATATCCTGCTCTGGCCGGTCGACCACCCGTTCGTGGCCCCGCGTACCGTCGACGCCCTGCTCGCCGCCCGCGCGACCGACCTGATCGGCGCCTGGTTCATCCCGACGTACGAGGGCCGGGGGGGCCATCCGGTCCTCTGGCGCCCGGTGATCCGCCGGGACATCTTCGACCTGCGGCCCGACGCACCGATCCGGTCGTTGTTGCCGGAGTTCGGACCCCAGGTCCGCCGGCTGCCGGTCGACGACCCCGGCGTGCTGGCGAACGTCGACACGCCGGACGACTACGACGCGGCGGTGCGGCGGTGGGACGCGAGCGAGGTCGTCTGATGGACCGCCGGACCGCGCACGAGGTCGTGCGGCTGCTCGCCGAGCACCGCCCGTTCGTCCGCGCGAGCGTCGTCCGCACGGTCGGCTCGGTCCCCGGCAAGCTCGGGGCGACGATGGTCGTCCGGGACGACGGGACGACCGTCGGCACGGTCGGCGGCGCGGCGCTCGAGGAGGAGGTCAAGCGCCTGGCGGGCGTCGCCCTCGAGCGCCACGCCGGGGAGCTCGTCCACTTCGACCTCGCCGCCTGGAAGCCGGGCGGGCTGCCGAGCCTCTGCGGAGGTTCGGTCGACATCGCGCTCGAGTACGTCGGCCCGCGGCCGAACGTGCTGTTGTGGGGCGGGGGGCACGTCAGCGAAGCGGTCGCGCGCCTGCTCCCCGGACTCGACTTCGACCACTCGGTCGCCGACGACCGGCCCGAGTACGTCGACGCGGACCGGTTCCCGGCCGCGGACCGACGGGAGGTCGTGGCGCCGGCGGAGATCTTCGAGCGGTTCCGGCCGGCCGAGTTCACGCACCTGCTCGTGCTCGGCTACGACGCGCGCAAGGACCTGGAGGTCCTGTACGCGGCGACGCAGCAGTTCCCGAACACGATCGGCCTCATCGCGAGCACCCCGAAGCGGGAGCACCTGTACGCCGGGTTGCGCTCGCGCGGGGTCGCCCGCGAGGCGCTCGAGCGGATCCGCTCGCCGGTCGGCGTGCCGATCGGCGCCGAGAGCCCGGCGGAGATCGCCGTGAGCATCGTCGCCGAGATCGTTCGCGACCTGCACCCGTCGCCGTTACGTGCTAGCGGCGGTCGGGCCCGCGAGGCACGTCCGGAGAGCGATGGGATCGAGCGACCGCGTTAGCTTCACGCTCAACGACCGCCCCGTCGTCAGCCACTGCCCGGCCGAACGGATCCTGCTCGACCTGCTCCGCGAGGACCTGCGGCTTACCGGCACCAAGCGCGGCTGCGACCTCGGCACGTGCGGTTGTTGCACGGTGCTGCTCGACGGGCGCCCGACCCTCAGCTGCCTCACGCTCGCCCGGCTCGTGGACGGCCGTTCCGTCACGACGATTGAGGGGGTGAGCCCTGCGCACGGGCTCTCGCCGGTCCAGCGCGCGTTCGTCGAGGAGGGCGCGACCCAGTGCGGGTTCTGCACCCCCGGCTTCGTGCTGACCGCGACCGCGCTCCTGAAGGAGCACCCGCACCCGAGCCGGGACGAGGTCGAGCGCGTGCTGTCGGGAAACCTGTGCCGGTGCACCGGCTATTCGGCGATCGTCCGCGCCGTGGAGCGGGCCGCCGCGGAGCAACCGTGACGCCGGCCGACGCGGGGACCGGCGACGGGCGCGAGCCGCTCCACCTGCTGGGGGGACGGATCCCGTACGTCGAGGGACCGCTCAAGGTGACGGGACGGGCCGAGTACACCGACGACATCAACCGGCCGGACCAGCTGGTCGGGCGGCTCCTGAGGAGCCCGTGGCCGCACGCCCGCCTGGTGTCGGTCGAGGTGACGGAAGCGCGGGCCGTTCCCGGCGTCGCGGCGGTCCTCACCGGCGAGAAGTACCCCACCCCGTTCGGCGTCCTGCCGATCACCCACGACGAGACCGCGATCGCCGTCGGCAAGACCCGCTACCTCGGCGACATCGTCGCCGCCGTCGCCGCGTCCGACGAACGGACCGCCGAGCTCGCGCTCGAGAAAGTGAAGTTCCAGATCGAACCTCTCCCCGAGTATCCGGATCCCGAAGCCGGGACCCGTCCGGTCGCCGAGCCGATCCACGCCCGGGGGCTCGCCGGCTCGAACATCCAGAAGGAGGTCGTCCAGCACTTCGGGGACGTCGACGCCGCGTTCGCGACCGCCGCCCACAAGGTCCGGTTCCGCGGGACGTTCGCCGGCGTCACGCACGGGTTCACGGAGCCGCTCGTCGCGATCGCGGAGGCGACGCCGGACGGCCGCCTGACCGTCTGGAGCGCGACCCAGGTCCCGCACTACCTCCACCGGGCGCTCAGCGAGGTGCTGGGGCTTCCGATGCACCGGATCCGGGTGATCAAGCCGGAGGTCGGCGGCGGCTTCGGAGGAAAGTCGGACCCGCTGCCGCACGAGATCGCCTGCGCCGCGCTCGCGCTCGAGACCGGTCGACCGGTGAAGATGCTCCTCGACCGCGAGGACGTCTTCTACACGAACCACGGGCGTCATCCGACCCGCAACGACGTGCGGATCGCGACCGACGCCGACGGCCGGATCGTCGCCTACGACATCGAGGCGCTCATCGACGGCGGCGCGTGGAGCTCGTTCGGCACCGTCACGACGTACTACAACGGCGTGCTCGCGATGGGGCCGTACCGCGTGCCGAACTTCCGGTACAAGGGCCGCCGCGTCTACACGACGAAGCCCCCGAGCGGCGCGATGCGCGCCCACGGCGGCACGAACATCCGCTACTCGATCGAGGTCGCGCTCGACCAGCTCGCCGAGGAGCTACGGCTCGACCCGTTCGAGCTGCGCCGACGCAACGCGCTCCCGCCGAACTCCCGGACGGTGAACGACTTCCTCATCACGTCGACCTCGTTCCTCAAGTGCCTGGACGCGGCGCAGCGCGCCAGCGGCTGGGACGAGAAGTTCCGGCGCCTTCCGTACGGCCGAGGGATCGGGCTGGGGTGCGGCTTCTACATCTCCGGCTCGAACAGCCCGATCCACTTCACGCCGAAGATGCCGCAGTCGACCGTGCACCTGAAGGTCGACATGGACGGCGGGATCGCCGTCCACTCGATGCAGGCGGACATCGGCCAGGGGTCGAACACGCTCCTCGCCGCCATCGTCGCGGAGGTGCTCCACGTCGACCTCGCGCGCGTCCACGTGCAGCGTGTCGACTCGGACGTCAGTCCGGTCGACCTCGGCTCGTACTCGAGCCGGGTGACGTTCATGATGGGCAACGCGGCCCGCGCGGCGGCGCTGCAGCTGCGCGGCAAGCTGGTGGACGGAGCGGCGGCGTTGCTGAAGGTCGCGGCCGCGGACGTGCAGCTCGCGCACGAGAGCTTCCACGTGCGCGGGCAGCCGGAGCGCTCGGTGACGTTCGACGCGGCGCTGCACGAGGCGATCTCCCTCGTCGGCGCGCTCGCCGCGACCGGCTCCTACCAGACGTCCCCGCGGGGCGGGACGCACAAAGGGGCGCGCGCCGGGACCGCCCCCGCCTACACGTTCGGCGCGTACGTCGCCGAGGTCGAGGTCGACCCGGAGACGGGGACGTACGACGTGGAGAAGGTCTGGGCCGCCTTCGACTGCGGCCGGGTGCTGAACCGGCTCGCGGTCGAGGGCCAGATCGAAGGGTCGATCCACATGGGGCTCGGCCAACTGATGGGCGAGTCGCTCAACTACCGCAGCTCGCGGATCATGAACCCGTCGTTCCTCGACTACAAGATCCTCGCCCCGCAGCAGATGCCGGACGTCGAGGTCCTGCTCGTCGGCGACGACGACCCGGACGGCCCGTTCGGAGCGAAGGAGGCCGGCGAGGGACCGCTGATCGCGACGCTGCCGGCGGTCGCGAACGCGTTGTACGACGCGATCGGCTGCCGGTTCGCCGACCTGCCGATCACGCCCGACAAGGTGGTCCGCGCGCTCGAGCAGCGGCAGAAGGAGGGCCGTCCCTGGAAGGGGGCGTAATTCGATGCATCTGGACCCGTTCGAGCTGCACCGCCCGACGACGGTCGACGAGACCGTCCGCCTCGCCGGCGAGCTCGCCGGCCGCTTCGACTTCGTCGCGGGCGGGACCGACCTGCTGCCGAACTACAAGATGCACCTCAACCTGCGGCCGCACCTGGTCGCGCTCGAGGACGTCGCCGAGCTCGGGACGCACACGGTCGGTCGCCTCGGCGCGATGAGCCGGCTCGCGGAGCTGGAGCGGGACGCGGAGCTCGCGGCGGCGTGGCCGGCGCTCGCGGACGCGCTCGGCGAGGTCGCGACGCCGCTCGTCCGCGCGAGCGGGACGGTCGGCGGCAACCTGCTGGTCGAGACGCGGTGCTTCTTCTTCAACCAGAGCTACTTCTGGCGCGCGAGCCTCGGCTTCTGCCTGAAGGCGGACGGGGACCGGTGCCACGTCGTCCCGCAGAAGACGACCTGCTACGCGACGTTCAGCGGCGACCTCGCCCCGGCGCTCCTCGCCGCCGACGCGGAGGTCGAGATCGCCGGACCGGCGGGGCGGCGCCGGCTCCCGCTCGCGGAGCTGTACAACGTCGCGGGCGACGGGATCCGGCGCGTGACGCTCGCGCCCGGCGAGCTGCTCGTCGCCGTCCACCTCCCCGACGCCGCGCGCGGCCGGGGCGGCCGCTACCTGAAACTCCGCGTGCGGCCCGCTTACGACTTCCCCGAGCTGGGGGTCGCGGCAGCCGGGCGGTGGGACGCGGACGGCCGCGTCACCGAGCTCCGCGTGGCGGTCGGCGGCGCCGACCCTCATCCGGTCCGGTTCGACGACCTGACCGCGCCGCTGGACGGGAGCCGGCTCGACGACGTTCGCCGCCGCGCTCTCGGGGCGGAGATCGCGCGGCGCGTGCGCCCGGTCCACAACACGTTCCTGCTCCCGGAGTATCGGAAGAAGATGGTCGCCGTCTACGTCCGTCGGGCCCTCGAGGAGGCGGAGCGGAGGTAGCGCCGGTGATCCACGCCCCGTCGTTCGAGCTCGTGCCGCTGGCGCAGCTGAAGGTCCACGAAGAGCACGACTCGGTCAAGGTCGACGAGCTCGTCGCCGAGCTGCTGCGGACCGGGGAGTTCTCCGACCCGATCTGGGTCGCGCGGGGGTCGTGGGTGATCCTGAACGGCCACCACCGGGTCGAGGCGATGCGACGGCTCGGCATGAAGCGGATCCCGGCGTGGGTCTTCGACTACGACGACGAACGGGTCGCGCTCGAGCGGTGGGGTCCGGGGCCCCCGATCGCGAAGGCGGACGTCGTGCGCCGGGCCGAAGGGGGCACGCCGTTCCCGCCGAAGACGACGCGCCACCGGCTCCACGTCGAACTCCCCCCGCGTTCCGTGCCCCTGGAGTCGCTTCGGTCCTAGTGCGCCGGCACCGCGACGGGCCGCCACCGTTACGGCCGCCGAACGCTCGCCCGGGCGACGATGCGCTTGGTGACGTTCGACGAACTGCCCGACCGGCTGCACCGCGACGCGGCGGCGTTGCAGCTGGGCGCGTTCTCCGGTTACTTCAGCCGGGAAGCGATCGCGACGTACCGACGGCGGAGCCATGTGTTCAGCGGGTACGTCGCGCTGTTCGCCGTCGACCGCGGGACCGTCGTCGGCGAAGTGTTCGTTCTTCGCTTGCCGTTCCGTACCCGCTCGGGGGTCGAGCCGGTCGCCGGGATCGCCAGCGTCACGACGGCCGTCCCGTCCAGCCGGCGCGGCGTCGCCGCCCGGATCCTGGAGGAGGTCCACCGGCGCGAGGCGGCCGCCGGAATCCGCTTCGCCCTGCTCTGGACGAGCCAGGCGTGGCGGGCCCACGGCCTGTACGAACGCCTCGGCTACCGCGACGTCTTCGTCTCCCCCGTCGCAGCCCGTCTCGCCCCGGGCCGCCGCGCGCTCCGCCGCGGCGACACGCTCCGGCCCGCGACGGCGCGGGAGCTTCCGCGTCTCGAGGGGATGCACCGCGCGGCCTG
>JASHXN010000190.1 GCA_030043505.1 Thermoplasmata archaeon | reverse complement strand
TCGCAGCCGACGCGAACAGGCCGGTCGCGACCGTCCCCCACATCCCGCCGACCCCGTGGCAGGCGAAGACGTCCAGCGAGTCGTCGAGCCGGGACCGGGCGCGCCAGTTGGCGACGAAGTTGCAGGCGATCCCGGCGACGACCCCGATCACCATCGCGTAGCCGGGGCTGACGAAGCCGGCGGCCGGCGTCACCGCGGCGAGGCCGCACACGAAGCCGACGCACATCCCGACGGCGGACGGCTTGCCCTTCCGGACCCAGTCGACGAGCATCCAACAGGTCCCGGCGGCGGCCGCCGCGAGGTTGGTGGTGACGAGGGCGTTGACCGCGACGCCGTTCGCGGCGAGCGCGCTGCCGGCGTTGAACCCGAACCAGCCGAACCAGAGGATCGCCGTCCCGAGGATCACGTACGGGACGTTGTTGGGGCGGCTCTCCTTCCCGAAGTCGACCCCCCGGCCGATGACGAGCGCCGCGGCGAGGGCGCTGACGCCGGCGGTCGTGTGGACGACCATCCCTCCGGCGAAATCCTCGACGCCCATCGTGTGGAGCCAACCGCCCTGGCCCCAGATCCAGTGCGCGACCGGGAAGTAGACGAACGTCACCCAGGCGAGGATGAAGATCAGGAGCGCCTTGAACCGGACGCGGCCGGCGAACGCCCCGATGATCAGCGCGGGGGTGATCGCGGCGAACTTGAGCTGGAAGGCGAAGTAGAGGAGCGCCGGGATCGCGGTGGAGTACGCCGAGTTCGCCGCCGTGCCGACGCCGTTGAGCGCGAAGAACTGGAAGTTGCCGATCAGCCCGTCGAAGGCGGACGGACCGAACGCCATCGTGTAACCCCAGATCGCCCATGCGAGGCTGACGACGGCAAAGATCGCCATGCACTGGACGATCGTCGAGACGAGGTTCTTCCGGCGGACCAGACCCCCGTAGAAGAACCCCAGGCCCGGGGTCATGATCATCACGAGCGCGGTCGCCGCGATGACCCAGGAGATCGCACCGGTATCGCAGCTGGCGCAGCCCGGGATCATCGGTTCGAGCCCGCCGCTCCCGGCCGAGCTCGGTCGAAGTTGCGCCCCCTAGTCTAAGACCGTTCCGTTCGGCTGGACGCCGGCCCGGGGAACGCCGGGGTCCGGCGGAGTCCGCGGCGGGCGGAGCCTACTCGTTCAGGATCGGGTTGGTCTCGCCGCTCTTCGCTTTGGTGTTCTTCCGTCGAGCGGGGCGCTTGGCCCGGGACGCGGAGGGCGCCTCCGTGGGGGCCGGCGCAGCGTCAGCCGGCGCGGCGCCGCCCTCCGTCGGAGGGGATCCGACGGGTTCGACCGCCGGAGACGCGGGAGGAGAGGGCTCGGGCGCGACCGGACCGGGCGCGGGCGTCGGGACGCTCGGGGAAGGGGTCGGGGTCGCCGGCCGGGGGTCCGCGGGCGGTCGGTGGGGGATCGGCACGAACTCGCCCGGCTTCCAGGTATGCGGCTGGCGGAGGACGGTCGGGTCCTTCACAAAGAGGTCGGCATGCCCGCAGCCGCGACAGACGCGCGTGCCGATCGCGAGCTCGCCGCCGCTCCGTAGCGAAAGGGTCCCCCGACCGATCGTCCCGGTCTTCAGGTTCTCGGCCCAGACGAAGTCGGTGCTCCCACAGTTGCTGCAGACAGGCACTCGGAATCCCCGAGGTGTCAGCCGCGCGCCGGATAATAAGACGACCGGGCTCCCGGCAGGGACACGTCGCGCAACGGCCTTGTACCGCGCGCCGGTGCGCGCGCCCGATGGCTCCCGAGCGGTTCCGACGTGTCGCCGTCGCGATCGACGCCTCCGCCGGTGCCGGCGAGGCGCTCGACGTCGCGATCGACCTCGCCCGCGCCTTCCACGCCTCGCTTCGGATCATCGCGGTCGCGCCGCTCCCGCCGGTGTTCGCGACCCCGAACCCTCCGATCGCCCCGGCCGCCTTCCCGGACGATGCGGGACCGAGGTACCGCCAGCTCGCCGATACGGCGGTCGGCCGGGCCCGGGCCGCGGGCGTTGCGGACGTCGAGGCGGCTACGCCCGAGGGGGTCGTCGTCGACGAGGTGCTCGCGCAGGTGCGGGCGGACGGCACCGACCTCCTCGTCGTCGGCTCGCGAGGTCTGTCGACCGTCCAGCGGTTGATGCTCGGCAGCGTTTCGTCGGGGCTCGTGACGCACGCCCCGTGCCCGGTACTGGTGGTACGGGAGTCTAAGCGGCCGCCGGCCTAGCGGTCTCGACGACGTAGACCCGCGTCGGCACGGGGAGCTTGTGGGACGCCTTCCGGAGCGCCTCTTTCGCGTCGGCGAGATGCGGCTCGGTCGTGTAGATCGTGAGGAGCTCGGAGCCGATCTCGGCGCGCACCGCGTGGCCGACCGGCTTACCGAAGGCCCGGCGCATCCCGTCCGAGATACGGTCCGCTCCCGCGCCCATCGCCATCTTGTGTTCGCGCAGGATCTGGTGCGGGAACCGTCGGACCTTGAGGTGGTACTCGTTCGGGGCCGTCTTCTCCAGGACACGGACCGCCGAGACGCGGGCCGCCTCGAGCGCGATGTCCCGGACCTGGGCCGCCTCTTCGGTCCCGAGCGACAGGCTCCAGGGGATCTCCGTACGCAGGTTGCCGGTGTCGAACTGCGTGATGCGGCAGTTCGGCGTGCCTCCCATGTACTCGCGCCGGGTGTAGACCTGGCCCTCGACCTTGCGGTACATCCGGGCCGGCTTGCGTGTCATGGGCGCGGGCGACACCGGGCCCGTTAGAAAACCCTTGCGGAGCCGTACCGGCGGGGCCGGAGGCTCGC
>JASHXN010000022.1 GCA_030043505.1 Thermoplasmata archaeon | reverse complement strand
GCTCCCCCCGGCCCCGTAAGGTCCGGGCTCGAGGGCTGCCGTCGCCGTCGTGCCGTTCGCTAGCGTTCGACGGCGTCGCAGGGAGGATGGACCCTCCTCGGCCGCCGACCGCGAGCGAACGCTAGGACCCCGGCGGTCGGAAACCCGGGACCGAGCGGACCCATCGCGTTCGAGCGCCGCGGCGTCCCTTCGCGGTCCGGACCGGCGGGGAGGGGAGAGAGAGAACATGGAGCCAACCATCAGTGCAGCGAACGCCAGCGCCGAACCAATTCCCGCCCCCGTAAGCCCAACGACCTACCGTCGGCGAGCCCCACCTACCACCGATCGCCACGGTGCCGGAGAGAGCCGATGAGCCGAGAACCCGTCGCCGACGCGCAGTACGAGCTCGCGGGAACGCCGGAACTGCGGTGCCGCTTGTACGGTGCGATCGCGCGCGAACTGGCCGCTACCCCCTACCCGGCGGCCGTCCTGTTCGAGACGTCCACCGCCCGCGAAGCCGTCGATCTGACGCTCGCCCCCGCGGCCGTGTTCGGGAGCGTCTTGGCGGCGCCGGCGTTCGGGTCGGTCCGGCCTCGGACGACGCTGCGCGCCCGCCTCGCGCCGCCGCCGGATCCCGCCGCAACGTTCGTCTGGGTTCTTTCCCCGCGGCAGCAGCCGGCGGCGCCCGCCCCGGGCGGAGTGTGGGACGTACCGGACCGGAGCGCCCTTCTCGGAGCGGGAGGGCTGCTCGAGAGCCAGACGTTCTGGGCCGGAGGGCGGAACGACGGACGGATCTGGGCCGCGCGCCGGGTCCGTTTCCGTGCGTCCGACTCCCTCGACCTTGCGCGCCGTGCGGTCGCCGTCGGCGCGTTCGGGGCGGCCGAATGGAGCCGCGCCACGGGAGTCCTGTGCGAACCGGTCCCGGTGCGATCGACCGTCGACGCCTGGGAGCGCGCGGCGTCACGGACGGTGCCGCGTCCGGGGTGGCTCGCCCTGCCGGCGTCAGTCGCGGAACGCTCCGCCGAGCCGCTTCGGCTGGAGGTCCCGGAACCGTTGCCGGGCACGGACGGGCATACGGTCGTCCTCGGGAGTTCCGGGGCCGGGAAGACGACGTACCTGGCCGAGACGGCGGTCCGAGCGCTCCGCGCCGGCGGCGCCGTGCTGACGGTCGACCTTCACGGCGACCTGGGTCCCGCGGTCGTCGCCCGGTTGGGGTCGTCCGAACGGGAGCGGGTCGTGGCGGTCGACGTGGAGGCCCGGCCGGTCGTGGGCATCGCCGCCCTCCGCGGCTCCGACGAGCGGGCGGCGGCCCACTTCGTGGCGTCCGTGAAGCGGCTGAGCCCGGACGGGGCGGAGATCTACTGGGGGTTCCGGCTCGAGCGGATCTTCGACGCCGCCGTCCGCCTGGTCCAGGAGACCGGCGGTTCGCTCGACGACCTCTACGCGCTGCTCACTGACGCCGACCGCCGGGACGAGGCGCGCCTTACCACCCGACGGCCGGAGCTCGCCCGCTTTCTGCGCGAACTCGAACCGGTCGTGCGCCGTACCCCGGATTTCCTGTGGGGGGCCGCATCGCGGCTGGGGAAGGTCGTCCTCGTGCCGGAGCTCCGCGAACTGCTCTCGCCGCCCGGAGAGTCGCTCCCGATCGAGGAGTTGCTGGAAGCGCCCGGGGCGGTCGTCGTGCGGGTTCCGTTCGCGACGGTCGGACCCGAGGCGGCTTCGTTCGCCGCGTCGATGGTCGTAGGCCGGGCCTACCTGGGGCTCGCGGCGCGGCGTCGCCCCGGCGGGGTCCACCGCCCGGTGACGTTCGTGCTGGACGAGGTCCAGGGGCTGTCGCCCCGGCTCGTCGCCGAGATGCTCTCGGAAGGGCGGAAGTTCGGCGTTCGCGTGGCGATCGCGACCCAGTATCCGGAACGGCTGGCGCCGGAGCTTCGCTCCGCGGCAGCCGGGGTCGGGCGCGGGGTCATCGTGTTTCGAGTCCCGCGCGCGGCGGCGGCCGGGATCGGGGGCTGGGTCGGTCTGACGCCCGGCGACGCCGAGCGGGTCCTTTCCGACCTGCCGGTCGGCGTGGGCCTCGCGCGGGCGCCGGGGAGCGGAGAGCTGCGACCCGTCACCACCGTCCGTCCGCCCCCGACCTGCGCCGAGCCGGCATGGGCCGAAACGGTCGAGCGGACCCGGGACCGTTTCGCCCCCGCCGCCGCGACCTCGTCCGAAGAGGACGACGCGGCGACCGAACGGCTGTTGCTCGCCGTGCTCGCGGCCGAGGAGCGGGGGACGCCCCTGACCCCGGAACGCCTCCTGCACGCCGCGGAAGCCCTCCCCGGCGCGCCGGTCGATGCCGCGGAGCTGGAGGGCCGGCTCGCCCGCCTCTCCCGGGCCGGCCTTCTCGCACCGGCGGGCGGTGCGCTGCGGCTGACCGCCGCCGGGGAGCGCCGGCTCGGGCTTCGCACGACGACCGGGGCGACCCGGGAGAGCAGCGAACACCGCGCCCTGCTCCTCCGGACCTTCCGCATCTTCGCCCGCCACGGATGCCGGCTCGAGATCGTTCGCCAGGGCCGGTTCGACACGACCCTGCCCGACGGCCGATTCCGCCAGCTCGGGGACGACGCCCGGGCTCGACCGCCCCGAGAGGTCGCGTCCGCCCTCGCGGAGGCCCAGCGGAGTTGGGCCTGGCGCTGCTTCCACGGCCTTGACGTGCACGTGGAGGCCGAAGTCTCCGGCGCGCTCCGCGTCGCGCGGATCCGCCACGGTTGGGAGAAGGCTCGACGCCGGGAGGCGTACGCGTTGTTCGTGGTCGGGGACGCCCACCGGGCGGCGAAGGTGCGGGCCGCCCTGCACGCGCTCGGCGCGGGACGGGAGACGGCCCAGGTCTGGACGTTGGGGGTACGCCCCGAGGTTTCGGGTAGCGGCGACTAGACGGTAAGCTCCGGCGAGCGTGGGGAAGACGGTGCGCGCGTTCGTCGCGGTCGACGTGGGCGCGGTAGGGTCGGCGTGGCCCCGCGCCGCCGATCATCTGACGCTGCGATTCCTCGGGGAGGTCGCCCCGGCCCGACTCGACGCGGCGATCCCTTCGCTACGGGATGCGGCGCGGGCGACCGCGGCGTTCCGGCTGCGGCTCGAGGGGGTGGGCGCGTTCCCGTCCGCCGCTCGGCCGCGGGTCGTCTGGCAGGCGGTCACCGAGGGCCGCGGGGAGGTCGAGGCGCTCGCGGAGCGGGTGCGCGCGGCGCTCGCCCGGGACTTCGGGCGAGAGGACGAGCCGTTCGTGCCGCACCTGACCCTGTTCC
>JASHXN010000189.1 GCA_030043505.1 Thermoplasmata archaeon | reverse complement strand
GTCAAGTGCGCGACGTGCGGCCAGCCCGCCGAATCGGGCTACCTCTCCACCTCGAACGGCTCCGGCCTCTTCTGGGCGCACGACGCCGAGAGCGCGCGCCTTCGGCCGAAGGGGCTCGAGGTCCTCGTCGGCACCGGGTTCGGTGGAACGTACTCCGCGAACCTACCCGGCGTGCGCTGCACCCACTGCGGGACGGTCCTGCTGACCCTTCCGAAGGGAAAGTAGGCCCGGGGGCGCTCTACGCGCCCGCGACCGTTAGCGGTCGAACCAGGAACGCTCCGGAGGCGAGCCCTTCGGTCAGCGTCGCCTGCGAGCCGATCGCTTGAACGCTCGCGAGGACCGACGGCGAGCCGGGGGGCGCCAGCGCCGAACCGCCGACCGTCCCGCCGCGTACCGGCTCGGCGAGCTTGCCGTTGCGGATGCGGTAGCCGATCCGGATCTCCCCGCCGAACGCTCCGGAGACCGGGTCCGGGAACGCCCAACCGAGCTGGGTGACGAGGACCCCGTCGTGCGCCGCCTCCACGAGCTCCGCCGTCGTCCCTCCCTTGCCGCCGTGGACCACGATCGTGGAAGGGGCGGTTCCGGGCGCGTGCGCGAACCGTAGCCGGCCCGACGGACCGGGGGCGCTTCGGACCGCCGTCCCGGTCGGTCGTGCGCCGAGGGCGGAGGCGTGGAGCAGGTCGTACAGGTGACCGGTGACCTTGCCGTGCTCGATCAGGGGCTGCTGGGACTTGGCGGTCCCTTCGTCGTCGTATGGCGAGGAGCCGTTCGCCCAGGGGTAATCCCCTTCGTTCCGGATCGTGAGCGAGTCGGCCCCGACGACGGTGCCTACCTCAGGGGCGATCTTGCGGAGCCGCATCGAACCGGAGAGCCGGGAACCCAGGACCGGTGGCAGGATCCCGGAGAGGACGTCCGTCGGCAGGACGACGGGCAGGTCGCCGGTCGGCGGCGACTTCGCCCGTCGCACGTCCGCGGCGTAGCGGCACCAATCGTCGGCCGCCCCTCGCAGCAAGTTCGGTTCGAGTCGGCGGAACGAGTCGGTCACCCAGTACTCGCCCGGCGGTGCCCCTTCCGGCCCTCCGAACGCCTTGACCGCGAGCTCGAGCGCGATCGACGTGGAGGCGTAGCTCGCCTTCAAGCCGGAGGAGTTCGCGATCGAAACTTCGCTCAGGATCGCTCGCACCGAGCCGAAGCTGACGACCACGCCCGACCGGCCGCGCATCGCCGCCTGAAGCTCGGCGACGTACGCCCGGAGCGCCCCCAACGGGTCCGCCCACAGCTTCTCGTCGACGATCGGAACCTCCGAGCCGTGCCCGCCCCCGGTCGGAAGATCGACCTTCTTGGCGGGGAACTCGGCGGTCTTGGCGACCGTCCGCGCGTCGGCGACGCACGTCGCGACCCCGTCGGCCGAAACGTCGGTCGAGGCTTGGAACCCGACGCCGAGTTGCCCGTTCCGCGGAAGGAACAAGCGGACCCCGTAGCCCTCGACGGTCAACGGCCCCCGTTCCGTTTCGACCTCCGTGCCCTGCAGGTGGAGTTCGAAGCGCCGCTGGCGCTCTCCCAGGACGTCCCACGGCGGCTCCGCCTTGATGTGGTCCGCCGCCCGCTGGGCGAGATCGTTGGCGGCCGGGTGCGGGGTCATGCGGGCCCCACGATCGCGTGCGAAAGAACGTGGACCCCGCCGGTACCGACGGGCAGGTAGTCGCTGTGGCCTTTGCCGCAGTAGCCGGGACTGATGTCGGAGACGGGGGACTTCTCGACCCCTCGGATCGCCTTGAGGAAGTCCAGGACCCGGCCCGAGAGCGCCATCGACCCTACCAGATCGGTCAGCTTCCCGTTCTCGATGCGGTGTCCGCGCTTCACCTTCAGTTGCATCTGGCCCCCCAGCGGATCCTCGATCCCGCTGGTCCCATGCTCGAGCAGCACCCCGTGCTGGACCTGCCCGACCAGCTCGTCGACCGAGTGCGAGCCGGGCGCTAGGTACGTGTTCGACATGCGGACGAACGCCCGGCTGAGGAAGTCGGAGCGGCGGGTGCTGCCGGTCGGCTTCGCGCCGAGCACCTTCGCCGTCTCCCGGTCGTGGAGCGCGCCCACGAACCGGCCGTGGTCGACCAGCGGCGTCTTCTGCGCCGGGTGACCCTCGTCGTCGCAGTAGATCGTCCCCCAGCCCCCGGGGAACGTGCCGTCGTCGACGATGGAAACGTAGTCGGGCGCGACGACCTGCCCGAGGATCGGCTTCAGGTACGAGCGGTCCCGAACGAACTGGTCCGCCTCGGTCCCGTGCCCGAACGACTCGTGCGCCAGCAGGCCGGCGACGCTCGGGTCGAGGAGGACGTCCATCTCGCCGGTCGGGGCCGGCTTCGCCTTCAGCAGCGCCTTCGAGTCCTCGGACGCCTTCCGCATCGTCGCCTCATCGAGCGGAGGGACGGTCTCCAGGCCCCCGAGTCCCCCGTGGCTCCAGTAGTCGAAGTCCGGTCGGCCGTTCTCCATGGCGACCGGTAGCGCGAGGACGTGGGTCCGGACGAGGGTCTGGCGGCAGTCGGCGCCCGCCGAGTTCGCGTAGTGGCGCTCGTCCTCCTCCCAGAGGATCCGCACCTGCGCTTCCATCACGTCGGGGACCCCCATCATCCAGCCGCGGAGGTCCTTCGCCAACGCGATCGTCCCTTCGATCCCGAGGTCCTTCACGGGGCGTTTCGGGCGCGTCACCCACCGCCCCTTCGTCGTCGTCGACTCGCCCGGAACGGCGGCGCTTCCCGCCCCGCGTTCGAGCTCGCGCTCGAGCTGCTCCACGGTCGCCCCGACGGCCCGCTCGCTCAGGTCAGAGGTCGCGGCCTCCGCCCAGCGGTGACCGGTCCAGATCCGGTAGACGGCGCCTTCCAGCCGAGGTTCGGGGATGACGGAGGTCGACTTCGTGTCGACGCGGACCGTCTCGCCCGCCCCGCGCTGGGCAAACACCTCGGCGAACTTCGCCTTCCGGGCCAGCCGCTCCAGGCCCCGCGCCAGGGCGGCGTCGTGCTCGTCGACCGCGGTCACGAGCGCGGAGGAGGGCCGATTCCAGATAACCCCGACGGGCGGCCCACCACGGGCGAGGCGCCGTCCCCCCCGGCGGGG
>JASHXN010000188.1 GCA_030043505.1 Thermoplasmata archaeon | reverse complement strand
AATCCGACGCACTTCGTCCCGTCCAGCTTCAGGCTCAGCCCGTTCAGGGCCGTGAACCGGCCGAACGTCTTCGTGAGCCCCTGGGTCTCGATGGACGGCATCGGTTCTTCCGGGCGGGCGTGCCCGCCGTTCCTCTATGTGGCGGACTCGGCGAAGATAACACCTTGGGGCGCGTGTGACAGGTTCGCCCACCGCAGGCTCAGCGAACTGAGCAGGACGGTCGTCGAGGAGAGGCCCATCGCGACCGCTCCGAGGACCGGGAGGACGCGGTAGATCCCGAACCCGAACACCGGGACGAGCGCGCCGGCCGCGATCGGGAGCAGGACTGCGTTGTACCCGACCGCCCAGCCGAGATTGCGTTGGACGCGTCCGACGACGGCGCGACCGAGGGCGAGGGCCTCCGGGACGGTACGGAGGTCGTGCCGCACGAGCAGGAGCTGACCGGCCTCCTTCGCCACCTCCGTGCCGGTCCCCACGGCGACCCCCAGGTCCGCCGCCGCGAGCGCCGCCGCGTCGTTGATCCCGTCCCCGACGAACGCGACGGAGCGACCGCGGGACTGGAGCTCTCGGACGCGCGCGACCTTGCCCGCGGGGGAGACGTTGGCGTGGACTTCGGTGATCGCAAGTTCGCGGGCGACGGCCGCCGCAGCGGGCTCGTTGTCCCCGGTGACCAGGGCGAGTTGAACGCCCTGGCCCCGAAGGCGGGCGACCGCTTCGCGGGCGCCCGGAGCGAGGCCGTTGCGGAAGCCGACGGCGCCGAGGACGATCCCGTCGCGCTCCACCGCCGACCAGCTCTCTCCGCGTTCCTCAGCGCGGGCGGCCCACGCGGAGAGCGCCGCCGGCACGCCCGTCCGCTCCCGCACGTGCTCGCCGCGGAGTACGGCCGAAGTGATCCCCGGCGCCGTGCCCCGTATGCCGACGCCCGGGTCGGCCCGTCGCTCGGGGAACGACTCCGGAGAAACTTGCCGCGCGGCCGCAGCCCGGAGCAGGGCACGAGCGAACGGATGGTCGATCCCATCCTCCAGGCCCGCCGCCGTCGACAGCACGGTCCGTTCGTCGGCCGGAGGGAACGCGACGATCGAGACGAGCTCGGGCGTCGCTTCCGTCAAGGTACCTGTCTTGTCGAACAGGACGGTGTCGACGGTCGCGGCCCGCTCGATCGCGTCCGGCCCCCGGAACAGGATCCCTTCCTCGGCCGCTCGCCCCGTCCCCACGAGCACGGCCGCAGGGGTCGCGAGGCCGAAAGCGCACGGGCACGCCGTGACCGCGACGGTCACGAACGCGAGCAGTGCGACGGTCGGGTCGCCCGGCGCTACGACGAGCCAGAGGATCGCTGCGGCCGTGGCGAGTCCGAGAGCGAACGGCGCGAAACCGGCCGCGAGACGATCGGCGCGCTGTTGCAACGGGACCCGGGCGAGCTCCGCCTCCTCCAGCAGTTCGCCGACCTTCGCCACGAACGTATCCGGGCCGATCCGAGCGACCTCGACGACCAGGACGCCGTCTCCGTTCCGGGAACCGGCGAGCACCCCGCTGCCGACAGTCTTCGGGACGGGAGCCGACTCACCGGTGAGCAGCGACTCGTCGGCCGAGCCGGCCCCGTCCCGGACGGTCCCGTCGCACGGGAACCGCTCCCCCGGCGCGACGCGGACGCGGTCGCCGACCTGGACACGGTCTCGCGCGATCGACCGGACCGTCCCGTCGTGGCCGACGACCGCGGCGACCGACGGGAGCATCGCCCCGAGCGCCCGCACGGCCGAGCCCGCCCGCCGCCGCGTGAGCGCCTCCAGATAGTTCCCGGTCAGGATCACCGTCACGATCAGGGCGGAGGCGTCGAAGTAGAGCGTGGGGGGGAGGCGGCCGGGCAGGAGCAGGACCGCGACGCTGTAGCCGAACGCGGCGGAGGTTCCGGCGGCGATGAGCAGGTCCATGTTCCCCGCCCGTTGGCGGACAGCGTCCCAAGCGCCCCGGTAGAACCCGGCGCCGGCGTACCCTTGGACGATAGCCGCGGCCCCCGCCGCGACGTAGGCTCCCCCCGCGATCGACGGCCCCCACGTCAGCACCGCCGTCGCGATCGCGAGCGGCCATGCCACGGCGAGACGGCGGAGGAGGCGCTGCCGGGCCTCCTCGGGGGCGGCGAACGTCCGAAGGCAGTCGGTGCAGCAGAACAGATAGGTCCGGTTCTCCCGTTGCAGCCGGAGCGCGCCGGGAACGTCCTCGACCGTCATCCCGCAGACCGGGTCGGTGGGCACCGCTACCTTCCGCGACGCCCGTCGCGCCCGCCCGAAGGGGGCGCACGGGTCGTTCGCCTCCGCGGGTCACCGCCCGCGAAAGGCTTTCCGCCCGGGTGCTCCGGCGGGGCGATGGTGACCGAGATCGAACCGAAGGAGGCGGCCCGGCGGCTTCGGGGCACGTCGGCCCCCGTGGTGCTGTTGGACGTCCGTGAGGAGTTCGAGCGGGAAACGGCCCGCATCGAGCCGTCGCTGCACATCCCGATGAACGAGGTCGCCGCCCGCGTCGCGGAGATCCCGCGGGACGGGACCCTGATCGTCTACTGTCACGGCGGCGCGCGCTCGGCGATGGTCGCGGGCTTTCTCCAGCAGCAGGGGTTCAAGGACGTCCTGAACCTGCGCGGGGGGATCGACGCCTGGTCCCGCGAGGTCGACCCCAAGGTACCCCGTTACGGGTAGTCGGCCGGCTCCGACGCCCGACGTCGGGCCGGGGCGTCCGGGCGCCCGAGGATCTCGACGTACGCTCGCATCTTCCAGTACGTGTCGAGGAACTCCTGGCCCCGGGGCGTGATGTCGTAGACGGGCCGCCCGTCGAGCTCCTCGCTCCGGAGCAGCCCGAGCACCAAGAGCCGATCCAATAGAGTCCGCAGCCG
>JASHXN010000187.1 GCA_030043505.1 Thermoplasmata archaeon | reverse complement strand
CGCGACGCAGATTCGCGCGGTCGATCTGCCGGAGGCAGTGGCGCTCGTGCTGAACGCCCACTTCCTGCCGGACGTGATGGGGAACCTGAAGGGGTTCGCCACGCAGAAGTTCCGCTGCCGCGGCTGCGGGACTTCGTATCGCCGTCCCCCACTCACGGGGCGGTGCACGACCGTCCTCCCGAACCGGGAGCGGTGCGGCCTGGAACTGCAGTCGACCGTCTACGAGGCGAGCGTGCGCAAGTACCTCCCGCTCGCGCAGCGGCTCGCCGAGATCGACGGGATCACTCCGTACGTCCGCCAGCGGATCCGCCTGCTCACCGACTCGCTCGCCACGCTCTTCCCGACGACCGCGGGACAGACGACGCTCGACACGTTCGAGCCGACCCGCCGGCCGGGCCCTACGCCGTAAGGCCGGCTCCGGGCCCGGCCGCCCGAGGGAAATTCCAAATACGCTCCCTCCCCATGGCACGCCGTCGGGCTTGTGGGGTAGTCTGGACTATCCTGTTGGCCTTCGAAGCCAACGACCTGGGTTCGAAATCGCGACCCCGCGTCGCGGCGGAACTCCCAGCAAGCCCGTCCGGTGCGGGCGGCCCGGCCGTCGCGCGGCGCCGTCAGCGGAAGTAGCCGGGAGCCTGGTTCGGCTCGCTCCGCTTCTCCTCTTCGGGCTTCGCCGCTTCCAGGATATCGACCGCGAGGAGCGCGGAGATCGGGACGAGCCGCACCCGGCCGTTCTCCTCCTTCTCGGAGCTCTCCAGCTCGATGGCGAGCGCGTTGTCGCCCCCGATCGAGACGAGGCCGCGGAAGACCCCCTGCGAGACGATCGCCTGTTCGTCGGGGCCCGCCGAACGGACGCGGACGCGTGACGCCGGGACGAGCGCGATCGCCGGACGCTTGCCCGCGGACGGGGGCGCGGTCACTTGCCCCCTCGCGCGCGCGCCGCCGGTCGGGCGGTCGGGGCGCTCTTCGCCGGCGCGTCGGGCGGCCGCCGTTCGATCAGCTCCTGCAGATGGTTCACCGTCTCCCGGTACCGCTTGAGCGCGTTCTGGGCGTTCGCCTCGGTGAAGTCCCATGCTCGCGCGAGGTTGCCGTACCGAAGGCGATAGCCTTTCCTCCCCTTGCCGTCCGCGGTGCCCCCGACCTCCTCGAGGAGGTCGAGCGCCTTGAGCTTGTTGATGTGCCGGTAGACGGTCGGCTTGCTCGTCCGCAGCACCGCGGCGAGCTCCTCCGCGTACCACGGGCGGGCGAGGTCGCGCAGGAGACACTCCCGGACCAGGCGGAGCGCGAGGCTCTGCGCGATCGGACCCTCCGACCCCCGGCCGTCCTCGCCGTCGGGGAGGTAGCCGACCATCCGGAGGAACTCCCGGAGCACCTCGTCGACGTCCGCGATCGGAGTGAGCGGCGTGCTGTAACGCAACGACAGCTCGAACGGCATGCCCACCGGCTGTCACGAACGCGGTCCGAACTAAAAAGGGGAGGGAAACGGAACCGTCCGACCGGGCCGACGGTCAACCGCTAAGGCTCCCGTCGCGGTGGGCCGGGGGCGATGGCCGCCGTCGACTACTTCGCCCCGAGCTCCGAGGCGGAAGCGCTGCGGCTTCTCGCCGCCGCCTCCGAGGGCGAGCTCGCGATCGTCGCCGGCGGGACCGACCTCCTCCTGGACCTGGACGAGGGGCGGATTCGCCCCCGACGGCTGCTCTCGCTCCACCGCTTGCCGTGGCGGAGCCACGCGTGGCACGGAGGGGCGCTCCGTATCGGGGCGACGGAGCCGCTCCGTGCCCTGGAGTCGGACCCCGAGGTGCGCCGAAGGTTGCCCGCGCTCGCCCAGGCGATCGCCGCCGTCGGCTCGCCGCCGCTCCGTCGGCAGGCGACCGTCGGCGGAAACCTCGGCCGGTCGGCACCGTCCTCCGACCTCGCGCCGGTCCTTCTGGCGCTGGAGGCGGAGGTGGAGATCGTCGGCGCGGGGGGCGTCCGGAGCGTTCCCGTCGACCGCTTCCTGCTCGGCTCCCGGTCCACCGCGCTCGCGTCGGGGGAGCTGGTCCGGTCCGTCCGGATCGCCGAACCGCGCCCGGTCTCCGCCTACCTCTGGCAGCGGGTGCGGCCGGCGAACGACATCTCGCAGATCGGCGTCGCGGTGGCGTGGAGCCCGTCGGCCGTGCGCTGGCGGGTCGCCCTCGGGGGCGTCCCGCCCCGTCCGGTGCTGGTCGACCCCGCCGCCGCGGCGCTCCCCGGGCCCGCGCCGGCCGGGGCCGCGGTCGAGGCGGCGGCGGAACTCCTGGCGGCGTCCCCGGCCCTCGTCTCTGACCGGCGGGCGACCGAGGAGCACCGGCGTCGTCTCGCTGCCGTGCTCCTCGCCCGGGCCGTGGCGGCCGCGACGCGATCCGCCGGAGGCGCGCCGTGAACGGCGCCGCCGACTCCGTCCGGGTGAATGGGCGACCCCTCCCGTTGGACGACGTCCCCGGCGACGAGCGCCTGCTCGATACGCTGCGCTGGCGCCTCGGCCTGCGCGGAACGAAGGAGGGGTGCCGCTCCGGCGAGTGCGGCGCGTGCACCGTCCTGGTCGACGGCGCCTCCCGCCTCAGTTGCCTGTCGCTGACCCGCGAGCTCGCCGGGGCGGAGGTGACGACGGTGGAGGCGGTCGACGGCGACCCGGTCGGCCGCACCGTGCGCCGGGCGTTCGTTCGGGAGAACGCCGCGCAGTGCGGCTACTGCACCTCCGGGTTCGTCATGGCGGTCACCGGTCTGTTGCGGGAGCGCGGACCCTCCGCGAGCACCGACGAGCTGGTCGCGGAGCTGAACGGCAATCTCTGCCGGTGCACCGGCTACGGCGCCATCGTCCGCGCGGTCGCCCGGGCCCGAGGGGACCTCCCGTGATCGCCGTGCCCCGGCCGGACGCGGACGCGAAGAGCCGCGGGGGCGTCGAGTTCGGCACGGACCTCGCCACGGAAGGGATGTGGTGGGGGGCCCTCGTCCTCGCCCGCGTCCCGCACGCCGCGATCCGGTCGATCGACCTCTCCGCCGCGCGTGCCCTCCCCTCGGTCGTCGCCATCGGCGCAGAGGACGTCGCCCGGCTCGTCGGCTCGGTCGCGGGGGACGCGGACCGTCCGCCGTTCCCGCCGAAGGAGGTCGTCTACGCCGCGCAACCGGTCGCGGCCGTGGCGGCGCCGACGCTGGCGGCGGCCCGTGCGGCCGCTCGCGCGGTCCGGCTGGACCTCGCCCCCGCACCGGCGGTCACCGAGGTCGAGCAGCTGTTCCCGGAGTGGCCGACCGAGGAGCTCGGGGCTTCGCCGCACATCGCCGCGCACGTGCGCGCGCGCCACGGCGAGGTCGAGCGCCAGCTCGCGGAGGCGGAGACCGTCGTCGCGGAGACGTACCGGACCGCCGGGATCCACCAGGTCCCGCTCGAGCCGCACGCCTGCCTCGCGACGCCCGGCGGCAGCGGCTGGCGGGTCCGCACCTCCACGCAGTCGCCGTTCGGGACCCGCGAGGACGTCGCCTCCATCCTGGGGGTCCCGGAGAGCTCGGTCGACGTCGAAGGGACGTGGGTCGGCGGCGGCTTCGGGGGGAAGGGGGCGGCGCTCCTGGAGACGTACGCCCTGCTCCTCGCCCGCGCGGCCGGGGTCCCGGTCCGGCTGGCGTTGACGTACCGGGAGGAGTTCCTCCTCGGTCGTTCGACGCTCCCGCTCATCGCCCGGCTCGAGACCGGGGTCCGCGGCGGCCGGATCGTCGCCCGGCGCGTCCGGATCCTGCTCGACGTCGGCACGTCGCTCCCCGGTCGGGACTTCGCGACCGGCTACTCGATCGGCTTCCTCCTCGGGCCGTACCGGACCGATTCGTTCGAGGTGGAGGGGTACGCCGTGCGGACGAACAAGCCGCCGTTCGGACCGCACCGGGCCCCGATGGCCCCGCAGGCCGCGTTCGTCGCGGAGTCGCACCTCGCGCACGTCGCCCGGGCCGTCGGCGCCGACCCCGACGAGTTCCGGGCGGCCCATCTCTGGACGGAAGGGGCGACGACCGCCCTCGGGCAGCGCGTCGGTCCGTTCGGCCTCGCCGCCGCCCTCGCCGGGGCGCGGGCGAAAGCGGCGACGTGGCGGGCCGGCCTTCCGGCGGGACACGGCGTCGGCATCGGGCTCGGCTTCTGGTCGACGAACACCGGCGCGGGCGGGGAGGCCCGCGTGCGCCTCTCCGGCCAGGAGCTGGTCATCGAGCAGGGCGAACGCGAGATCGGCAGCGGCAGCGTCCTGGTCGGCCTCGCTGCGGTCGCGGCGCGGCGCAGCGGGCTCCCGGCGGACCGCATCCGGGTCACGTACGCCGGAACGTCGAGCGCCCCGTTCGACTCCGGCGTCTACGGCAGCCGAACGGTCGGGGCGCTCGGCCGGGCGGTCGACGAAGCGCTCGGTGCGGTCCTGACCGAGCTGGGAGGACGGCTGCGGTCGTCCGAGCCGGTCCGCCTGGAGGTCGACGGCGCGGCGATCGTCGCGCGGGCCGGCGCCGCCGCGGCGCCCGTCGAGCACCTCCTCACCGCGGAGGAGCGGGCCGCCGGCGGGATCGCCGGGGCGGGCCGGCATGTCGGGGAGGCACGGCAGATCGACGAGCGCCGCGTCGTCGAAGGGAGCTTCTACCCGTACCAGGATTTCACCGGGGCGGCGCACGTCGCGGAGGTCGCCGTCGACCGCGCGACGGGGGCGGTCCGGGTCGTGCGGTACGCGGCGTTCCACGACATCGGGGTCGTGCTCGACGAAGGGGCGGCGCGGGCGCAGGTGGAAGGCGGGGTCGCGATGGGCCTCGGGACGGCGCTCACGGAGGAGGCGGTCTGGACCGACGACGGACGGCTCGCCAACGCCGGCCTGCTCGACTACCGGATCCCGACGGCGGCGGAGGTCCCGTCGATCGAGGTGACGTTCGTCGAGGGGTTCGCGGGCGCCGGACCGTTCGGGGCGAAGGGGATTGGCGAGCCCCCGATCGTCCCGGTCCCGGCGACGGTCGCGGCGGCCGTGCGGGACGCGACCGGGGCGCACCTCACGGAACTGCCGCTCTCGCCCGAGCGGGTCGCCCGAGCCGTTAAGGCGGCCGGGCCGTCCGGGACGCACGATGCCGATCGGCGCCGCTGAGATCGACGCGGTCGTCGCCGGCTACCCGCGCGAGCTGACCGTCGCCGCGGTCGGGTCGCACTCGGCGCTCGACATCGCGGACGGCGCGGCGACCGAGGGGTTCCCGACCCTGGTGCTCGCCCAGGCCGGGCGGGAGCGGACGTACGCCCGGTACTTCCGTTCCGTCCGCGGGCCGGACGGGACCCGACGCCGCGGGTGCGTCGACGAGGTCTGGACGTACCCGAAGTTCGCCGACCTCGCCGCCCCGGCCGAGCAGGAGAAGCTGCGGCGCCGGGCGGCGGTCCTCGTCCCGAACCGGGCGTTCAGCTCGTACGTCCCGCTCGAGCTGATCGAAGAGCGGTTCCGGGTCCCGGTGTTCGGCAGCCGCGCGATGCTCCGCATCGAGGAGCGCAGCGAACGCGAGAACTACTACACGCTCCTCGAATCCGCCGGCGTTCCGACCCCGCGGCGGATCCCGACCCCCGAGCAGATCGACCGCCTGGCGATCGTCAAGCTCCCGCACGCGACCCGGCGGCTCGAGCGCGGCTTCTTCACGGTCGCGTCGCCCGCGGAGTACCGCGCGAAGAGCGCGCAGCTCCTCGCCCAAGGGACGATCCTGCCGGCGGACCTGGCCGCCGCCCGCCTCGAGGAGTACGTCCTGGGGCCGGTGTTCAACTTCAATTTCTTCTACTCCCCGCTCGCCGACCGCGCGGACGCGCTCGAGCTCCTCGGGGTCGACGACCGCCGCGAGAGCAACCTGGACGGGATGGT
>JASHXN010000186.1 GCA_030043505.1 Thermoplasmata archaeon | reverse complement strand
CTACCAGAGGGAGATCGAGTACGTCGCGATCACGAGGTCGAGCGACGTCGCCGGCACGGTGAGCGTGATCTTCCCGAGTCCCCCGTTGAACGAGTACGGGCCCACGCAGACGGCCGAGGTCGCCGGCGCGCAACTGACCATCCCCGTGAAGCCCTGGTTCTCGAGGTACGTGAGCCACGCGGCGGCGAACGCGCTCTCGACCGTCACCGTGACCGAGCTCCCCGTCGCGAGCTTCGTCCCGTCCGCCGGCAGGGAGACGCGCTCCACGGAGTCGTACCGGAGCGCGACCTCGGCGACGCCGACCCCCGCCTCCGAGCCGATCGTGCCGTCGAACTCGGGGATCCAGAGGCTGAGCGTCCCGCCGGTGTAGTTGATCGACGGGCCGACGAGCATGAGCGGCAGTCCGTTGGCCTGGGCGTAGACGACCGCCCCCTGGTCGAGGGCGATGTCGGCCGTCGGCGTGTAGGAGTTGCGGAGGAAGACGACGAACGACGCCCCGGCCCCGCCCGAGTTCGCGATCGGGACGGTCGACGAACCTTCGGTGATCTTGTACGAATCGTTGACCCCGGTGCCGGCCCGCCCGGGACCGATCACCCCGCTGTCCGGCGGCGCGAACGGCGGCGCCGACTCGGAGCCGAGCGTGATCGGCTCGGTGAAGACCCCGCCCAGCGCCGCGTGCTCGGTCGCGGCGTGGATCGCCGCGTCCAGGGCGGCGACCTCGTTCTCGACCTGGAGGGCGTGGTTGGCGTCGTTGACCCGCATCGTAGCGGGGAGCTGGGTGGCGAGGTAGTTGGCGATCATCGTCACCAGCAGCATCAGGCCCAGGATCGTCGCGACGGCGGCGACCTGGCCCCGGCGGCCGTGGCGGCGCCAACGTCGCCGGGCGGCGACGCGCGGACGTGCGGCGGCGGTCATCTCGGAGAAAGCGTACTAGCCCGGGACCGGCTACATAGGCCTTTCGTTTCGCCGCCGGCGGGGTCCGAGGCGCCGGCGCGAACGTTATCGTCCTTCCTTCCTCCCCGTGCGGGGTAAGGGAGTGGCTTCCGACGCCGGACCGGCCAGGCGCGTCGAGCGCGCGCTGCTCTCGGTGCAGGACAAGCGGGGCCTTCCAGAGTTCGCGCGGGGGCTCGCCGAGCTCGGGGTAGAGCTTTGGGCGACCGGCGGGAGCCGCGCGGCGCTCGAAGCGGCGGGCCTTCCCGTCCGCTCGGTCGAAGCGCTCACCGGGGTCGACGCCTGGTTCGGCGGGAGGGTGAAGACGTTGCACCCGTCCGTCTTCGGCGGGATCCTGGCGCCCGGGACTCCCGCCGGGGACGAGGAGCTCGCCCGACGGCAGCTCCGCCGGTTCGACCTCGTCGCCGTCAACTTCTACCCGTTCGAGCAGCACCTCGCCGAGCACCCCGCCGCGGACGACCGGGAGGAGTTCGTCGACATCGGCGGGGTCTCCCTCGTCCGCGCGGCGGCGAAGAACCACGCGGTCGTCGCCGTCGCGAGCGACCCGGACGACTATCCCGGGTTGCTGGACGAGCTGCGCCGGTCGAACGGGAGCCTCTCCGCCGCCACCCGACGCCGGCTCGCGGTCGCCGCCTTCGCCCGGTGCGCTCGGTACGATGCGGCGATCGCCCGGGGTCTCGCGCCCGGAACCGTCGGGAGCGGGACGCTCCCGGCGGAGGTCGGTTTCCGCTCCGCCCCGCTCGCGCTCCGGTACGGGGAGAATCCCCACCAGGCGGCGGGGGTCTTCGACTTCGGCGGTCCGGCGCCGCTCGACCGCGCCGCGCCGTCCCTCGACCTCGTGAAGGGGGAGGCGCTGTCGTACACGAACCTGCTCGACCTGGACTGCGCGGTCGGGCTGGTCGAGGAGTTCGAAGGGCCGGCCGCGGCCGTCGTGAAGCACGCCACCCCGTGCGGCGTGGCGACCGGCACGACGCTCGGGGAGGCGCTCCGCGACGCCGTGGCGACCGATCCGGTCGCCCGGTACGGCTGCGCGGTCGCGGTGAACCGCCCGCTCGCCGCCTCCGACCTCACCGCGTTCCACGGGGTGTTCGTCGACCTCCTGGGCGCCCCGGCGTTCGGTCCGGACGCCCGGGAGGCGCTCGGGCGACGGACGAAGCTGAAGGCCGTGCAGCTGCCGATCGTGCACCCGGCGCCCGCGCGCTGGGAGGCGCGGACGGCCCTCGGACGGTTGCTCGTCCAAGAGGCGGACCAGCGCCCGCTGGAGCTCGACCAGCTCCGCCGGGCCGCCGGCCCCGCGCTCGGAGCCGCCGAGCTCGCGTCGCTCGCCTTCGGATGGAGCGTCGTCCGCCACGCGAAGTCGAACGCGATCGTGCTCGCGCAGGGTCACGCGACGGTCGGGATCGGCTCCGGGCAGCCGACCCGCGTGAAAGCGGTCGAGCTCGCGTGCGAGGTCGCCGGGGCGCGGGCGCGCGGCGCGTTCCTGGCGTCGGATGCGTTCTTCCCGTTCGCGGACGGCGTCGAAGCGGCGGCGCGCCACGGCGTGCGGGCGATCCTGCAACCCGGTGGCAGCCTGCGCGACCCGGACGTGATCGCCGCGGCCGAGCGGGCGGGGATGTCGATGTACTTCACCGGTTGGCGGGTGTTCCGCCACTAGCGGCGGCGCTCGCGCCCTTCGTGAAGTACCGTTTCAGGATCGCCCGGAACGCGACCGGATCGATCGGGCCGACCTCGCGGCCCTTCTCGGTGCCGGATTCGACGAACAGGTACGTCGGGATCGCGTGGATCCCGAACGAGCGGGTGACGACCTCCGCCTCGTCGACGTTCACCTGGGCGAACTTCACCCGGCCGGTCAGGCGGCTCGCGAGCTCGCGGAGCGTCGGCTGGATGATCTTGCACGGGGCGCACCAGTCGGCGTAGAAGTCGACGACGACCGGGAGCGGCGAGCGGATCACCTCGACCTCGAACGTCGCGTCGTCGACGCGCACCATCGCCGCTCGGTCCGTGGCCCCTCCCCCGCCGATCGAATTCCTCCCCCGTTTTAAGGATACGACTCGTTCGGCAGTCGAGCGTGGCGAACCGTCCCCGTCCGGGGCCCGGCGGCCCGACGCCCGCGACGGTGCGCGCGCTGCTGCGCTGGTTCCGACGGCACCGGCGCCCGCTGCCGTGGCGGACCTCCCGCGACCCGTACCGGATCTGGCTCTCCGAGGTGCTGCTGCAACAGACGCGCGTCGCCCAGGCCGTGCCGTACTTCGAACGGTTCGTCCGCCGGTTCCCCGACCTCGCGGCCCTCGCCCGCGCGGCGCCGGACGGGGTGCTGAAGGCGTGGCAGGGCGCCGGCTACTACGCCCGCGCCCGTCGCCTGCACGCCACCGCTCGCCTCCTGATGCAAGCGAGGGGCGGCGAGTTCCCCCGGAGCGTCGAGGAGCTCGAGGGTCTGCCCGGCGTCGGCCCGTACACGGCGCGCGCTGTCGCGGTCCTC
>JASHXN010000185.1 GCA_030043505.1 Thermoplasmata archaeon | reverse complement strand
ACCGCGCGTCCCCAGCGACGCGGGTGGGCTCGCTTCCGCCCTTCTCCCGAACGGGAGTGGGCCACGGTCTATCGCGATCTGGCGAGATGGGCGGTCATCGCCGTCCCGATCGGCGTGGTCGCGGGTCTGGGCGCGGCGTTGTTCTACTTCCTGCTCACGGACGCGGTCGGGCTCTTCTTGGGCTACGTCGCGGGTTTGACGTTGCCCACCGAGGGAACCACGAATCTGGCCCAGCTCGGATGGTCGAGCTCGTTCCCCCGGGTACTGGCAGTACCCGCGCTGCTGGTCCTCGGAGGTCTCGCCGTCGGGCTCCTGGTCTGGAAGCTCGCCCCGGAGGTCGCGGGGCACGGGACCGACGCGACGATCCGCGCGTTCCATCACGAAGCGGGGAAGGTCCGGGTCCGCACGCCGCTGCTCAAGATCCTGGCCAGCGTACTCACGCTCGGAACCGGGGGGAGCGGGGGGCGGGAGGGGCCGACGTCCCAGATCGGAGGGGGCTTCGGCTCGCTGTGGGCCGACCTGGTGCACCTCAGCGACCGGGACCGCCGGATCGCGCTCGCGGCCGGCATGGGCGCGGGCATCGGCGCGATCTTCCGGGCCCCGTTGGGGGGCGCGGTGTACGCGGCGGAGATCCTCTACACCGGCGACTTCGAACCGGAGGTGTTCGTTCCGGGGATCATCGCCTCGGTCGTCGCCTATTCGGTCTACTCCACGATCTTCGGCTTCCACACGCTCTTCGCGACCCCCGCGTCGCTCGCGGGGTACGAGTTCGACCCGGCCCGGCTACCCCTCTTCACCGTGCTCGGTATCGTCTGCGGCGGCGTCGGCATTCTGTTCACGCGGATGTACCACCGCACGGACGCCTGGTTCCGACGGGGCCGGTGGCATCCGGCGCTGCGTCCGGCGATCGGGGCCGGGATCGCCGGGGCCGTCTTCGTGGGAGCGTACGTCGCGCTCCCCCAGCAGGGGCATTTCGCCTCCCTCTCGTCGCTGTCGGTGGGGTACGGGTTCGTGCAGGCCGCGATGCTGGGCGACCTCGCCGCGGGCAGTTTCACGGTGACCGTCGTCGGCCTGTTGCTCGCGGCCGTGGCCGTCCGGATGGCGATGACCTCGTTCGTCGTAGGCAGCGGCGGGAGCGCGGGCCTCTTCGGCACGAGCGTGGTCGTCGGCGCGTTCCTCGGGACGGCGCTCGGCGGGACGTTCCACGTGCTGTTCCCCGCCCTCGTCTCGCTCCCGGTCGTCGCCGTGTTGTCGATCGTCGGGATGATGTCGTTCTTCGGAGGCATCTCGAAGGCGCCCCTCGGCGTCCTGATCATGGTCGTGGAGATGGCCGGGAGCTACACGATCCTGCCCGCGGCGATGCTCGCCATCTTCGTCGCCTACGTCGTGACTGGCCGCTCCCACCTCTACGACGAACAGCTCCCGAGCCGGATCCAGAGTCCGGCGCACCGCGAGGAGTACCGGAACTACTTCCTCTCCGAGCTCCCGGTGGGGGAGGTCGCGCGCCACAACTCCGAACCGGTCCCGCCGTCGATGCGGGCACGGGAAGCGTTGGACCTCGCCGTGCTGCACGGGCGCTCGGTCCTTTCGGTCGAACAGGAGGGGCACTGGTTCGGGGGGGTCCGGTTGAAGGACTTGCTCGAGGTGCCGCCCGAGCGTCGGGACGAGGTCCGCATGGCGGATCTCGCTAGGCCGGTCGAACTCCTCCTCTCGAGCAATCTTTCGGCGGCCGAGGCGCTGAAGCGGATGGAGCAGGCGGGCTCGCACGTCGCGGCGGTCGTGTCGGCCGACACGCCCGTTCGGATCCTGGGCCTCGTCACCCGACGCGGGCTGCGCGCGCCGCCGCTCGACGTCGCGGAGCCCGGCGGAGAGTGAGCGCGGGAAACCTGCCGCGCGAGTAGTCCCCAAGCGCCCTTGCTTTCGCGGGCGAATCGCGCAGAGTTCAACACCGGGCCCGAGGGGATTCGAACCCCTGATCTTGCGGTTAAGAGCCGCCTGCTCTACCGGGCTAAGCTACGGGCCCTCGCGGGCGGGCACCCGGGTGCGTCCCATAAAGCCGACGCCGCCGGCGGGCGTCAGCGGCGGTTCGCGCGGCGCCCGGCGGCGAGCCGTTCGCGCGCGGCGCCGACCATGAGCGGGAGCAAGACAGTGACGTCCCCCTCGACCGTGACGTGCGCCGCCTGCGGCTTCAGCTTACCCCACGAGATCGCCTCGCGCGTGCGCGCTCCCGATAGGCTTCCGTCCCACTCCACGGCGGTCGTGACGTAGACGGCGGCGTCCAGCCCGTCCCGGAACTGGTTCCACCAGATCGTGTGGTGCTTGGAGATGCCGCCGCCGAGGAGGATCGCTCCGGTCCGGCGCGCTTCGAAGACGAGGTCGCTGAGCGCCTGCTCGTCGGAGAGGAGGTCGATCGCGAGCGCCCGGTGGTCCTGCCAGAACAGCCACAGCTGCGAGCCGACCGCACCGTCCGTGATCCCGGGGACGAACACGGGGACGTTCCGCTCGTGCGCCGCCCGCAGGATGCTCGAGGTCGCACCCGGGGGGAGCGACTCTCCCAGCGCTTGGGCGAGGCGCCGGCCGCTGATCGTGCGCTCCCCCGACCGCCACAACCGTTCCAGGACCGCCCGGGTCCGCACCTCGACGACGCGGCCGTAGTTCGCCTGCGGGATGACGAGGTTGCCGAGCCGGTACAGCTTGCGACGGTGCAGCTCCCGGTCGTCCAGGTCCCACGCCCCGTGGTAGTAGGGCCGGTACGCGCGGGCGAGATCGTGATCGAGCGTGCCGCAGGTCGTGACGACGGCGTCGACGTACCCGTCCCGGATCAGTTCGGCGAGGACGCCGCGCGTTCCGGTGGCGACGATGTCGGCGGGGAACGAGAGGAAGACCGTCATGTCGCGGTCGCGGAGCATGTCGGCGAGAACGTCGACCGCCTCGGCGACCCCCTTCGCGGAGAATCCCCCGCCCGCGCCGAGGCGGCGCACGAGGGTGTCAAGCCCGGGGCCGTCCCCCAGTCGGATATCCTCGACCTTGCGCGGCACGGCCTTGCTAGAACCCTCCCGTCAGCCCGAACGTGAAGCTGCGGAAGACGAGGAGGTAGCAGAGCAGGTACGCCGCGATCGCGCCGCCGTTCAGGAACGGGAGGCCGGCCTGGGGTTCCCCGCCGGCGACGCGGCGCATGAGGACGGCGTACCCCACGAGCGAGCCGGCCAGGACGGCGAGGGCGACCACCAGGTTCGCCCCGAGGCCCCCGAGATGCGGGACGACGGGGAGCCAGACGAACGCGCTGACGACGAGCGTCCCGGGGATGACGACGTCGCCCAGGCCCATGAACAGCGCGCTCCGCTCCTCGACCGGTCGCGCGCGCTGTTCGCGCAGCGGCGCCGCGTGCGGGTAGTCGAACTCCGGCGAGTCCGGCATCACCATCAGGATCGGGAGCTTCATGTCGGTGACCGCGTCGGCGAGGCTCACCATGTGCTTCGTCCGGTAGACCGCGATCGCGTCGTAGACCATCAGCGCCGAGAGCAGGATGAGGGCGGGGAGGATCCCGAAAGAGATCCCCAGGATCGCGATGAGCGCGCCGCCGGCCGCGAAGCCGGCGAGGTCGACGACGTACCACTCCGGCCGCATCAGCAGCGCGAGGTAGATCCCGGCGCTCGCCATCGCCGCGAAGACGAGCGCGGGCGCGAGCACGACCTCCGCCGCCCACGGGCGCAGCAGCACCGCCCCGGGGGCGAGGCTGAACGTGGCGTAGAGGGTGAGGTAGAGCGACGCGGCGATCCCGATCAGGATCACGTGCCGGATCGCCTCCAGGCCCCCCCGACGCCGGGCGAACAGCAGGATCGCCAGCGGGGCGAGCACGATCACGAGGAGAATGAGGAGCGGGGCCGTCGGGCTCTGCGGGTTCGAGTTCGTCGCCAGCCCCTCGGACCGGAACGGGTTGGCGAGCGCCAACCCCACGAGCTGCGCTCCGACGTACAGCGCCGGGAGTCCCAGCCAGCGCGCGCTCCGCATCGAACGCTACGGCTGGACGACGGCGTAGGCGTTGTTGCCCAGGACCTTCGTGATCTTCGCGTTCACGGTCGCTCCGCGCTGGGTCGCGCCCGTGACGAAGATGACGAACCCTTCCTTCTTGGCGACGCCGTCGCCTCGCCGCCCGACGTCCTCGATCGTGAGACGGTAGACCTCCCCGACCACGACGGGCGTGCGGGGCTTCTCCACCTCGACCGTGCGGCGGACCGTCACCGGCCGCTGGGCGCCGCACGCCTCGCAGACGAGCAGCGTGAGCCGGCCCTCCTTCTTGAGGTGGGTATCCGGCCGCTTGCACTCCGAGCAGATGACGTACTTCGCGGTGTACTCCCGGATCCGCTGCGCGAGCGCCTCCTTCGTGAGGCGGGACTTGAGGGTCGCCCGCGGCAGGTCGAGGACCCCGGGGCAACCGAACTCGCGCGCGAGGTAGCCGATCAGGTGCTCCGGCTCGCGCCGGAGCACGCCGGCGATGTCCGCGAAGTTCCGGATCACCGTGTTCCGGCCGTCGGTCATCGCGTCCGGCTCGGGGACGACGAACCGTTCCGACCCGGCGCGGACCGGCGGGAGCTTCGCGCGGACCCGCTCCAGCATGACGGCGTACGGTTCCATCGGGGCCTACCAGCCGGGTGCGGGGGATAACCCTTCCCCGCTCACGTCTCGGGAAACTCGTCCAGGACGTCCAAGAGCCGCGCGAGGTTAGGCTCCGTGACGACCCGATGCGCCTCGCGGCGGACGGTCTCGTCCTCCGGCAGGAACGCCACTCCCCAGCGGCTGCGTCGGAAGAGGCCGACGTCGATCGCCGTGTTCCCGACCGCCGCCGTCTCCTCGCGCGCGAAGCCGAGCTGGCGCTGCAGCTGGGCCAGCACCTCCTCCTTGCCGTGCACCGGGACCCGCACGATCCCCTCGCCGGTCAGGCGGCCGTCGGCCCGGACCCGGAGCCCGTTCGCCAGGGCGACGTCGATGCGAAGCTCGGAGGCGACGCGCCGGGCCAGCAGGTCCAGCCCCCCGCTCACGATGGCGGTGCGGACCCCGCGCCGGCGGAGCCCGGCGAACAGTTCCGCCGCCCCCGGGAACAGAGGGACCCGGTCGAGGATCTCGGCGATCTCGTCCCGGTGCAGGTCGGGCCGGTGCCGCTGCCAGAGGCGGACGTCCGTGCGGATGAACTCCTCGTCGTCGATCTCGTGGGCGAGGAAGCGCCGGAGCCCCTCGTCGTTCCGTTCGCCGAAATGCGCGTGCACCGCGGCCCACGAGCTCGCCACGTCGACGAGCGTCCCGTCCATGTCGAACGCGACGAACCTAAGCACCGCCGCCCCGGACGACCGCGTCGGCGCGCGCCAGCACTTCGTCGGACGGACGCCGGGCCCAGGCGTCCAGGTTCGCGTCGACCTGTTCCGGCCGGCTCGCGCCGAACACGGGGCACGCGCCCTGCCGGCGGAGCCAGTGCAGGGCGAGGGCCGGAAGGGGGACGCCGGCGTCCGCGGCGATCTCCCGCAGCGCCCGCGCCTGCGTGACGATCTCGGGCAGCCGGGATTCGCCGAACAGGTCCTGCGCGTACTGCCGGACCTCCGGGGGCGGCCGCTTTCCGTCGAGGTAGCGGCCGTGCAGGAGCCCTCGCGCGAGGGGGGTGTACGCCTCCACCACGATCCCGTGGTCGCGGCAGTACGGG
>JASHXN010000184.1 GCA_030043505.1 Thermoplasmata archaeon | reverse complement strand
TTCGCGCGGCAGGTCGCCGAGTTGGAACGCCACGGCGTCCCGGCCGAGCTGCGGGTCGGCAACCTCGACGTGAAGCGGGACGTTCAGGACGTCCGCGACGCCGTCCCCGCGCTCTGGCGCGTGTTCGACTCCGGATCTCCCGAGCAACCGGTGAACGTCGGCGCTGGGGTGAGCTACTCCGTCCGCGGGATCGTCGATCGGCTCGTGGCGCTCGCGAAGGTCCCGCTCACCGTCCGGGTCGATCCGCAGCGGTTGCGACCGACCGACGAACTCGACAACGTCGCCGACGTGACTCGGCTCCGTGCGCTGGGGCACCGACCGACGGTCCCGTTCGACCGGACGATCCAGGACGCGCTCGAGTTCTGGCGGGGCGCTCCGACCGGACCGTAGCCCCGGCGCGCGTACGTCTTCCGTTCTTCGCCTCACGTCAGGATCCGGGGTCCCGGTCGCCCCGGACCCGGAGCGCTATCTCGGCGAGCGTCTGCGCCCCGGCGTCGTTCTATGGGGAGCCCATCGCCGGTCGTCGAGGTCCGCGAGCTGACCCGGCGGTTCGGCGACGTCACCGCGGTCGACCGCCTCTCGTTCTCGGTCGCCCGCAACGAGGTGTTCGGGCTGATCGGTCCGAACGGCGCCGGCAAGACGACGACGATCAAGATGCTGACGACGTTGATGGGCCCCAGCGGCGGCCGCGCGACGGTCGCCGGTTTCGACGTCGAGAGCGCGCCGACCGAGGTCCGGCGACGGATCGGCTACGTCCCGCAGCTGATCTCCGCCGACGCCGCCGTCACCGGTTTCGAGAACCTCTGGGTCGTCGCGGGACTGTACGGGATCCCCCGCTCCGAACGGGCGCCGCGCATCCGGCAGGCGCTCGAGCAGGTGGGGCTCACCGCGTACGCCGACGCGCTCGTCCGCAGCTACTCCGGCGGTATGATCCGCCGGCTCGAGATCGCCTCCGCGCTCCTGCACCGCCCGCAGGTCCTGTTCCTGGACGAGCCGACCGTCGGGCTGGACCCGGTGGCCCGGGACGCTGTCTGGGAGCAGATCCTCCAGCTCCAGCAGCGGTACGGGACGGCGATCGTCCTCACGACGCACTACATGGAGGAGGCCGACCGCCTCTGCGCGCGGATCGGCGTCCTGCACCGGGGACGGCTCGTCGCCGTCGGCTCCCCGGCCGAGCTGAAGGCGAGCCTGGGGAGGCCTGCTGTCACCCTCCAGGACGTCTTCTTGCACTACGCGGGCGAGGAACTGGAGCTGACCGGCTCGTACCGGGAGGCCGGGAGGACGCGGCGGATTGCCGCCCGACTCGAGTGACCCCGCGGCGGCCCCCGCCGGGCTCCGCGCCACGGTCGTCGCGGCGGTCGGCCAGGTCGCGACGATCGTCGGCTACGAAGCCCGCAAGCTGCGGCACGACCCGGTCGAGCTGCTCCTGCGGGCCGTCCAGCCGGCGCTCTGGCTGGTCGTCTTCGGCAGCGCGTTGACCGCGATCCACGCGATCCCGACCGGCCATCTGACGTACCTGCAGTACCTCACGCCCGGGGTCTTGGCCCAGAGCGTCCTGTTCATCGCCATCTTCTACGGGATCGCGGCGATCCGGGAGCGCGAGCTCGGGATCATCATCAAGTTCCTCGTCTCGCCGGCCCACCGGACCGTCCTGGTCGGGGGCCGGGCCCTCTCCGCGAGCCTGCGGGGGCTCTCCCAGGCGGTCGTCGTCCTGCTGCTGGCCACGGCCCTGCGGGTGCACCTGGACCTCACCCCGCTCACCGTGCTCGGCGTGATCGTCGCCGTCGTCCTCGGCTCCGCGCTGTTCTCGACGCTCTCGATGGTGATCGCGAGCCTGGTGAAGACGCAGGAGCGCTTCCTGGGGATCGGGCAACTGCTCACGATGCCGTTGTTCTTCGCGAGCAACGCCATCTATCCGATCTCGATCATGCCGGCGTGGCTGCGGCCGGTCGCGCTCGTCAACCCGCTCACCTACCTCGTGGACGCGATCCGCAACCTCGTGCTCCCCGCCGGCAGCGGGCTCGTCCTGTATCCGCTCGGCGTCGACCTCGGCGTGCTCGCCGCGGTGACCCTGGGTCTGATCGCCCTGGCCGCGGGGCTGTACCCCCGCCTCGCCCAGTAGGGCGGAGATCGAACTCCGCCGCGGGCATCGCCGACACGGTCGTGCTGTGGACCGGAGGCAAGGATTGCGCCCTCGCCCTCGACGAAGCGCGCCGGCAAGGGCGTTCGATCGGGACGCTGGTGACCTTCGCACCGCCCCGGGGTAGGTTCCGAGCCCACCCGCTCTCGGTCCTCCGCCTCCAAGCCCGGGCTCTCGGCCTCCGGCACCGGGTGATCCGGCTCCGCGCGCCGTTCCGCCCGGCGTACCGCCGGGCGTTCCGCCGGCTTCGGTCCGAGGGGGTCCGGTGTGTGGTGACCGGGGACATCGCGGAAGTCGCAGGCTGCGGGAACTGGGTCCGCTCCACCGCCGAACCCGAGGGGCTCCACCTGGTCCGGCCGCTCTGGCATCGACCCCGTTCGCAGCTCCTCGGAGAACTGCGACGACGTCGGTTCCGCGTGGTGGTATCGTACGTCGAGGCCGCGCGCCTTCCGGTGCGCTGGGTCGGCCGGAGCTTGGACGCGCGTCTGGTGGCCGAACTGCTCCGGGCGACGCGGTCCCGGGGCGTCGACGCCTCGGGCGAGAACGGGGAGTTCCACACCTGGGTGTTGGACGGGCCCGGCTTCCGGGGGTCGATTCCCCTGCGTGCGAGGCCGCCAACCGCCGGCAACGCGGGGGCCCGTTGGCTGCTCCCCGGGGCGCTAGAACGATCCGTCCGCGCGCATCCCGTCCGCTAACCGATCCAGTTCCAGAAATCGTCGTGCCAGTAGTCGACGGTCTCGTGCACGTGACGGAGCGGCACGGGAGTGAGTCCCTGCCGCTGCGCCTCCGCCCAGCGGGTGCGCAGCTCCTCGACGGAGAGCGCGGAGAGCTCGTCCAGCACTGCCCGAAGCTCGTGGGCGAGCCCGAGGTCCAGCGCGCGCTCCGGATGCCGCACGATCAACCGGTATCGGTGCGGGCGGCCCCCTTCCAGCCGTAGCACCTGCCAGTCGAGCCTTTCGTTCCGCCGACGGGCGAGCCCGAAGCCGGCGAGGTTGCCCAGCGCTTCCGCCACGAACCCTTCGTTCGGGAGGTCCGGACGGAGTCCGAGGTCGACTTCCACCCCTCGAGGCATGCTCGGGGACGGCCCCGGACCCCTTGGCGCCTTCTGCCCCTTCCCCGAGGCCGCCGGGGACGAGGGAAGTCCTTTCCAACCCCCGCGGATAGCGCGCCGACGTGGCGCGGAAGCGGTGGGCGTACTCGGTCGAGCTGGCGAAGCGGATCTGGCCGCTGCTCGCCGGCTTCGGGGCGGTCTACGTGGTCGCCGGCGTCGGGTTCTTCGAGCTGGACGGCCAGCAGCACTCGCTGTTCAATTCGTTCTATTGGGCGATCGTGACGCTCGGGACCGTCGGCTACGGGGACATCGTGCCGACGACGGTCGGCGCCAAGCTGCTCACGATGGGCGTGATCGCCACGCAGATCTTTCTGCTCGGCTACCTATTGAGCGTGCTGTCGGCCGAGGGAGCTTCCGAGTCGCAGCGCCGCGCGCTCGGCCTGCTGGGGACCGACCTCAAAGGCCACATCGTGGTCCTCGGCTACAGCCCGGTCGCGCGCGCGGCGGTCCGCGAGCTGCTGGTCCAGGACCAGAAGGTCGCCGCCGTCGCCGAGCGCGCCGAGGACGTCTCGAACTTCCGCTCGCTCGGTCCGAGCGACCGTCTCTACGCGACGTTCGGCGATCCGGCGGAGGTCGAGGTCCTGCAGCGGGCGAACGTGCCGGCGGCGCACAGCGTCATCGTCGCGACCCCCGACGACGCGCAGAACATGATCGCCGCGCTCAACGTCCGCTCGATCGCCCCGACGGTCCGGGTCGTCGCCTCC
>JASHXN010000183.1 GCA_030043505.1 Thermoplasmata archaeon | reverse complement strand
CCGTGCGTGAGCCGGATCTTTTCGGGCGGCACCCCGTACTCGCGCTGCAACGTCTCCCGCAGCGCCGGGGTGGCGCAGAGGATGCGGCTCGCCTCGTGGAGGCCTTCCCGCTCCAGCCGGCGGGTGTCGCGCCGCTCGCCCCACCGGGCGACCGCCCCGCCCAGCCTCCCGACGCCTCGACCGTGCGCCGGCGCCGAAGCGGGCCCTGCGCCCTCCCCGATCGACCGGACGAACGCGACGATCGGCCGCCCGTGCGCGGCATGGCCGATCGCGCCGCCCGCGTACGGGTCGCGGACGACGGCGTCCGGGCTCGAGCGCAGGTGGTGGCCCGCGAGCTTCGCGAGTTCCGCGTCGCCGCGGACGGAGCCGAGGTGCGTCGTCAGCGCGGGGTACGGGACCGCGGGCAGGCCGTCGACCTCGGTCGGCCCGTCCGCGGGACCCGGGTAGACGACCTGGACGTCGTGGCCACGCCGGGCGAGACCCTGGGCCAGCGCCCAGCCGGAGGCGGCCGGGTCGGACGGGTCGCCCGAGGGGGGACCGGCCGCGATCAGGTCGATCTTGCGCCGGGGCATCGGTCGTGCAGCCCGGCCCGGCCCAAAAAAAGGGTTCGTTCGAGCCGTCAGGCGGCCGACGCCCGTCCGGAGGCGAACGACCGTCCCGCCCGGTCGCCGGGGGGCGTGAATCCCATCAGCTCCAGGATCGTCGGGGCGAGGTCGATGAGCCGGGGGTTCGGTCCGGGGACGAGCGACCTCACGTCGTCCCCTCCGGCGAGGAGGATCCCGTTCATCCGGTGCGTTCCGGTCCCGTAGAAGTACTTCGGCCGGTCCTTCACGAGCGCCCGGTCGTAGCGGAAGTCCATCCACAGCTCGGTGGCCATGCCGTCGACGCGGAGCAGGAGCGCCGGCGCCCGTCCGTTCGGCGCCCCGTGGTAGAACGACGACGGTTCGATCACCTCGACCTGAGCGTCCGCGTAGCGCTCGAGGCGGCTCTTGATCTCGCGCACCGCCGCCGCGGCGCCCCCGTTCGTCAGCGCCGGGTTCTTCGGATTGAGGTAGATCCCCTCCGGGACCGGGTACGAATAGGCGACCGTCCGGCTCCAGTCGATGCGCGCCGACGCCTGCTCGAACGACGTCGAGCCGGTGACGAGCCGTTGGGCCCCGGCGAGCCCCGGGCGACGGAGCAGGTCCGCGACCGGCTTCGCGACGGCGCGCCCGAGGCGGTACCGCTGCGAGGCGAGAAGCATCCGGGAGAGCAGCCGGCGGCCGTCCAGGTGGTCGCCGTGCTCGAACACCAGGAAGCCTTCCTGCGCGAGCCAGCGGTTCGTGAGGAACTCCGAGCGGATCGGGCCGTGCCCGTGGTCCGAGAGGACGAGCGTCGTGCTCGGCCCTCCGGCCTCGCGGAACGCCACGTCGACCTCCGCGCAGGCGGCGTCGACGCCGCGCCAGAAGTCGAGAAGGTCCTTGGGCATCGCGTCGACCGGCCGCGCCAGCTCGTCCCAGAGCTGATGCTCCAGCCGGTCCGTCTCCCGGAACAGGACGAACAGGAACTCCGGCTGCTCGCGACGGACGAGCATCGACGCCGCCTGGGCCCGGGTGGCGATCGCCCGCCGCGCGGCGTCGACCCACGCCGCCCGCTCCGCCGCCCGGTAGACCGGGAGTTCGCCCGGGTACGGGCAGCCGAGCGCCTGCTCGACCTCCTGCCGCAGCTGCGACGGATACGTGGTCGCCGTGTCGGAGAAGAATCCGGGGAGCAGGAAGCCGTGCACCGGGTAGCCGCGACCGAGCGGGAGGTTCAGGACCCCGACCTTCACGCCGGCGCGGCTGAGCTGGTCCCAGAGCGCTTCGAACGGACGGAACGTGCGGACGAGGCGCGCCTTGCCGGGGTGGCCGTCCGGCTCCATGAACCCGTAGATGCCGAGCTCCCCGGGGTCCCGGCCGGTCGCGAACGAGTACCACGCCGGGATCGTCTTCGCCGGATAGACGGAGGTGAGCGGGGCCCGGAGCCCCTCCTTCGCGAGCGAGGCGAGGAACGGCATCTCGCCGGCCCGGATCAGCGGGTCGAGCAGGTCGAACGTCGCCCCGTCCAGACCCAAGACGAGGACCCGACGCGCCGGACCGCTCATCAGTCGACCCGCGCGCCCCAGCGACGCAGCGCGTCCGCCGCTATATGACGATGTGTCTTCTCGGACCGCCGGTCACAAAAGCCGGACGGTCTCGAGATTGTACGGCAGGCGCGATTCGACGCCGAACCGCTTGTGCAGGCTCGAGCAGAGGTCGAGCGCCTTCGACTCCTCGCCGTGGTTCAGCAGGATCCGCTGCGGGCGCGGGTCGAGCGAGGCGACGAAGTTCATCAGTTGCGTCCGGTCGGAGTGGCCCGAGAACCCTTCGATCGTGGCGATCTCGAGCCGGACCGGCACCGACCCCTGGCGCGAACCGTCCAGGAAGTTCGCTTCCGATAGCCCGCGCTGCAGCCGGCGGCCGAACGTCCCGTCCGCCTGGTAGCCGACGAACAGGAGACCGTTCTTCTCGTCGGGCGCCCAGGCGCGGAAGTACTCCATCACCGGCCCGCCGCTCATCATGCCGGAGGTCGCGAGCACGATGCACGGCTCCTTCGCGTCCAGGATGCCGCTGCGCATCTGCCCGCTGTCGACCCGGCGGAAGATGTCCGACAGGAACGGATTGTCCCCCTGCTGGAAGATCTGGGTGCGGAGCTGGCTGTTCAGGAACTCCGGGTACGCCGTGTGGATCGCCGTCGCCTCGAAGATCATCCCGTCCAGGTAGACCGGCACGCGCGGGATCTTGCCGGCGCGCATCCGCTCCTCCAGCACGAGCATGACCTCCTGCGAACGGCCGACGGCGAACACCGGCACGATCAACTTCCCGCCGCGGGCGAGTACGTTCGTCGCCAGCGAGCTGAACTCGTCGGTCGCTTGCTGGCGCGTCGGCTGGACGTCCCGGAAGCCGCCGTACGTCGACTCGAGCACGAGCGTCTCGAGCCGGGGGAAGCGGTTCGTCGCGGGGTTGAACAGCCAGCTGCGCTCGAACTTGATGTCGCCCGAGTAGGCGAGGTTGTGGTCCCCGTCCCCGAGGTGGAAGTGGCAGATCGACGACCCGAGGATGTGCCCCGCGTTGTGGAGCGTGAGGCGGATGTCGGGGGCGATGTCGGTCGTCTCGCCCCAGCGGAGCGGAACGGTCCTCGTCACGAGGTCCCGGACGTGCGAGGAGTCGTAGAGGCCCCGGCGCGCCTCCTGGTTGACGACCTTGATCGCGTCGAGCAGCATCAGGGTCATCAGATCGCGCGTCGGCGCCGTGCAGTAGATCGGCCCCTTGTAGCCGTACTTCAGCAGGACCGGAACGAGCCCGCAGTGGTCGAGGTGCGCGTGCGTGATCACGACCGCGTCCAGCGAGTCGAGCGGCAGGAGTTCCGGCGCGCTGAGGAACGGCGTGCGGTCGGAGCCGGGGTCGAGGCCGCAGTCGATCAGCACCTTCGAGTTCTGCGTCGTGAGGAGGTGGGCGCTGCGGCCGACCTCCCGGTAGCCGCCGAGCGCCGTCGACCGGGCCCACAGCTTCTCCGGCAGCGGGTCGCGGGCGATGCGCGTGCCGACCTTCTTGAGGAAGCCGCGCCGATCGTCGAACGAGTTGCGAAGATGGATGCGGACCTCCTCCACCGTCTTCGACGGGATCGGCGGGGTCCGGACGACCGTCGGCACCCAGCCGATCTTCCGCTTCAGGTCGTTCAGGACGGAGCCGCCGCGGCCGATCGCCGCGCCCGGGTTCGCCGCCTCGATCGTCACCTCGCCCGTTTCCGGCTCGAAGAACAGCTGCGTCAATTCCGCCTCGGGCGGCAGCACCTCGCGGACGATCTTCTCCGCCTCCTTCGGGTCGATCAGCGTCGCCGGGTCGGAGCGGACCAGGACGCGGCGGTGGAGCCGCTGCGCGACCTGGCGGAGATAGTCGCCCCCGGAAAGGAACGTGTCGAGCTGCTTGGTGTAGACGACGACGTGCGGCCCCTCCAGTTCGATGTCCGTGACCTCGACGGTCTCGGGCAGGACCTCCTTCAGGGCCTGTCGGGTTTGCTCTAGCAGCGAATCGAAACTCATTCCGTGCGGAAACGGTTGGCGCGAAGAGGTTGGGCGGCCCGGGCCGCCGTCCGGTCTACGGCGCGGACGGAGGCAACGGAATCTTGAGGGCTTTCAACCGCTTATTAATTTCGTCGTCGGAGAGTTCGCGGTATTCCTTCGGCGTGATGACGTGGACGAGGTAGCCGTCCCCGCTCGCGCTGTCGCGCTTCATCGCCGCCGTGAGCCCCCGGAGCGCCAGGTCGACCGCGTCCGACGTCGACAAGTCGCGGGAGTAGCCTTCCTCGACGATCCCGTAGGCGAACGGCGAGCCGGAACCGACCGAGACGAACCGGTCCTCGATGCACCCTCCGGCCGGGTCGACCGAGAAGATGTGGCCGCCCTTGCCGTCGACCCCGCCGACGATCATCCAGGCGAGGTACGGGTAGTAGCGGTTGCCGGAGAGGATGTTGGCAAGGAGCGTGGCGGCCCCTTCGGTGCCGAGCGGGGCGCTGCGGCGCAGCCGGTACAACGACACCTCGGCGCGCAGGTACCGCGTCAGGACCTGGGCATCGCCGACGTAGCCGGCGATCGTCACGCCGACGTTCTGGTCGATCTTGAACAGTTTCTGGGCGCTCTTGTTCGAGATCATGTTGCCGGCGGTGACCCGGCGCTCCGTCGCCAGGACGACCCCGTCCTTCGCGACGATCCCGATCGTGGTCGTCCCGGTCTTGAACCGGTCTTCCGGCGCGGTGTCCGTCACGCCCGGCACGGTAGAACCTGCGATCATTGCTGACGAGCCGGCCGACTCGGGCTCGCTATATAAGGCCGCCCGGAGCGATTACGCGCGAGCCACCGACGAACCCGACGGGAGCGGGTAGCGCCGCGCCGGCCGGGCCTCCGGGCCGGCGGGGGTTATAGGTGCGCGGCGCTCCGAGCCGCCGCCATGCACCGCCACGAGGTCGTCGTCGTCGGGGCGGGCCTCGCCGGCCAGCGCGCGGCGCTCGCGGCCATCGAGGCGGGACGGGACGTCGCGCTCGTCTCCAAGCTGCACCCGCTCCGGTCGCACTCCGGGGCCGCGCAAGGCGGCATCAACGCCGCCGTCGGCGCCGAGGACTCGGTCGAGACCCACATCTTCGACACGGTGAAGGGCTCCGACTACCTCGGCGACCAGGACGCGATCGAGTTCTTCTGTCGGGAGGCCGGCCCGACCGTCGTCGAAATGGAGCATTTCGGCACGATCTTCAGTCGCGGCGACGACGGCTCGCTCGCCCGCCGTCCGTTCGGCGGCGCGCACTTCCCTCGGACGATCTACGCGGCCGACCGGACCGGGCTGGCGTTGCTGCAGGCGCTCTGGGAACGGCTGGGCAGCGAGCGGTTCACCCTGTACGCCGAGTGGGACCTGACCCGGCTGATCGTCCGCGACGGGCGCGTGCACGGGATCGTCGCCTTCGACCGATCGACCGGAGAGTTCGCGGAGCTCGCCGCGAAAGCGGTGGTGCTGGCGACCGGTCCGGCGGGCCGGATTTACGGCAAGACGACGAACGCGCACAGCTGCACCGGCGACGGGATCGCCGCCGCGTACGACGCGGGGGCGTTCCTGAAGGACATGGAGTTCGTCCAGTTCCACCCGACCGCCCTGCTCGAGTCGAGCATCCTGATCACGGAAGGGGCGCGCGGCGAGGGGGGCCTGCTCCGCAACGCCTCCGGAGAGTTGTTCATGGCCCGCTACGCGCCGCACGTCAAGGAGCTCGCGTCGCGCGACGTCGTCTCCCGCGCGATCGTCACCGAGGTGAAGGCCGGGCACGGCTTCTCCGGCCCGTACGGCGGCTACGTGCACCTCGAACTGATGCACCTCGGCAAGGAGCGGGTGGAGTCGCGCCTGACCGAGATCTGCGACTTCGCGCGCCACTTCGCCGGCATCGACCCCGTGACGCAGCCGATCCCCGTGTACCCGGCGCAG
>JASHXN010000182.1 GCA_030043505.1 Thermoplasmata archaeon | reverse complement strand
GGAGGGGCGGAGGTCGGCGTCGCCGGCGCCGGAGGCTCCGGCACGATCGAGAGGATCCCTTCCAGTTCGCGGTGGACGACGTCCGGCGAGGGGATCGACGTCGGCGGGATGCCGCCCCGCGCTCGGTCGACCCGGGAGCGGGCCCGATGGAGCGCGCGCTCGACCGGGGTCGCGGGCGGAACGTTCGACGCCGGAGCGGCCGTCTCGACGGGGGTGAGCGCGACGACCATCGCCGCGAGGCGCGCCAGCCGGGCGGCGAGCTCCTCCCGATGCTGGGCCTTCGCCGCGGCCAGCGCGGCGGCGACCTCGGTGCGGAGCGGCGCGACGTCGACCCCCAGGGTCACCAGGTCGTGGATCTGCTCGGAGAGCGGCTCGGCGAGAACGGGCGGTGCGGGCGCGGCCGGGGCGGGAGCCTCGCCCAGGGCGACGGCGAGCGCCGGGGCGACGATCTGGCGGGTGTCGCGGGAGATCGTCGCGGCGAGCTGGACGTCGAGCCCGCGGGAGCTGATCCGGTACGGGTGCAGGCGGACGTCGTGCGCGCTGCCCCGGAACTTCTCGACGCCGACCGCGCGAACCGTCGAGCCTTCGAGCTCCCATCGGAAGAGCCGCACCTCGCCGCGCGCGAGCATCCGCTCGGCGGTCTCGACGTCCTCGAGCGGCGCTTCGACGGTGAGGAGGCTCGTCACCCGGAGGTCGGTGAGGAACCGCAGGAACGTCTGCGCCCCGACGACCGGGTCGTAGCCTTTCATGCAGAAGTACTGGAGCGCCGTCAGCGAGTCGACCACGAGCCGGGTGTAGCCGTGCTTCTGGACCTCGCTCCGGAGCATCTGCTCCAGCGCCGTCCCGGTGATCTCGACGCTCGAGAACTCGGGGGTCTGGCGGATCCCGTCCGCGATCTGCGCGAACGGGACGACCTGACGGACCGCGGCGATGTCCTTGAACGGCGTGTGCTCGTAGCGCATGACGTCGGGGATCGCGTCGAAGACATCGACCCGGTCGAGCAGCGGCCGGAGCGCCCGGTGGTTGTACCGCACTTCGTTCGGCGGGTCCTCGACCGTCACGTAGAGCACGCGCTCGCCGCGGCGGGCCCCTTCGCACAGGAACTGCAGCGCCAGGGTCGTCTTGCCGGTCCCGGACGCCCCGACGACGAGGTACGGCCGCCGGGGCATCAGCCCGCCGTTGAGCATCTCGTCGATCTCGGGGCTGCCGACGGAGACCCGGCCTTCGGCCGGCTGGCTGCTCCTCGGGGCCTCCGCCACTGAACGCTCGCGCGCGGGCGCCGTCGGTCGGTCCGCGCAGGAGGGAATGGGGACGGGGGGCTCAAGAACCTTCGTAAACGGCGGTGGCGCCCCCGGGACCGGGACCCGGGCGCCGGTTCGGCGCAACGACAAAATACGCCGGCGGTCCGCCGGCGGCGATGGTACGCGCCGGCGCCGACGGCCTCGTTCGGATGCGGGGGCTCGTCGAACAGCTCCCGGCGATGCTCGTCGACGGCTATCGCCTCGGGCGCGAACGGGCGCTCCCCCGGAGCGCGCGCGAGGGCCGGCTCTTCGCGTGCGGCGTCGGCGGCTCCGCGGCCGCGGCGGATCTCGCCGGGGCCCTCTTCGACGCGGAGGCCGGGTCGACCCTCGACGTCGTACGGGGCTCCGAGCTGCCGAAGGCCGTCGGGCCGGGCTCCCGGGTCGTCGTGGTCAGTTACTCCGGCGAGACCCGCGAGGCGCTAGACGCCTACGACACCGCGGGGCGCCGAGGGGCGTCACGCCTCGTCGTGACCTCCGGCGGAACGTTGGGGGAGCGCGCGGAGGCGGACGACGTCCCGACCGTCGTGGTGCCGGGGGGCCTGCCTCCGCGCGCCGCGGTCGGGTCGCTCCTGGGCGCCGTGCTGGGGGCGCTGGACCCGGAGTTTCCGGAGTCGAACCAGGCGCGAGTCGAGCGAGCCGCCCGCGCTGCCACGGGGCGCTTCTCCCGGTTGGCGGCCCCGAACGGGCCGGCCGAGCAGATCGCCCGGGAGATCGGGCTCCGGATGCCGTTCTTCGTCACCGGTCGCGCGCTCGCGGCGGTCGGTCGTCGGTGGGTGACGCAGCTGGAGGAGAACGCGAAGCGTCTCGCGGTCGCGCTGGAGGTACCCGAGCTTCTGCACAACGCGGTCGTCGCGTGGGACGATCTGCGGCGTACGGACGCTCGACGATTCGCGTTGGTCTCGCTACGCGAAGGCCCCCCGTCGCCCGCCCTCCGCGAGGGGTGGCGCGAACTGGAGCGGATCGCCCGGAGCCGGGGGGTGCGGACGATCGCCGCCTCCGTGCCCGGGGACGACCTCCTCGAGGTGATCGTCCACGCGGTCGTACTCGGCGACCTCGTCAGCCTCGCCCTCGCCCGGCGGGCCGGCGTCGACCCCCTCCCCATCGTCGCGATCGATCGCCTGCGCGGGCGCATGGCCCGCGCTCCAGCCGGCCGCCGCTGAAGCGACGCGGGCCGAGCCGCTCGACGCCGAAGGGGCGGGGACGTCCGCGTCCGATTCTCGACCGCCCCGGGCCTGCCTCCGCAGAAACGGATAAGTGGCGGGAGCCTCCCTCGCGGGCCGCGTGCTGAGGTAGCCTAGCTTGGCCAAGGCGCCAGATTCGAGATCTGGTTGGTCGCAAGACCAGCGGGAGTTCAAATCTCCCCCTCAGCGCCTCCCTCCCCCCCGGCCGTCGCGGCCCATGAGTCGCTTAATCCTGCGGACGTTGCGAGGAGCGGAGGAGCTCGAGCGTGGCGTCGGCGACGAGGGGCGCGGGACCGCACCGAGATCCGTCCCCGCCGGCGTCGGTCCTCGTCGAGGTCGAGATCGCGCGCGCGGGCCGGTCGGCGACCTCCCGGCACTGGGTCGCCCCCGGCACCCGCGTTCGCGAGATCGTGCGCGCCGCCGGCGAAGCCCCCGAGGGCTCGGCCGTGCTGCGGGACGGGGTCTCCGTCCCGCTCGACCTACCCGTCACCGAGGCGATCCGGCTCGTCATCGTCCCCACGTTCTCGGGGGGGTAACGTCGTCCGCGCGGACGGTGCGAACGCGCACCAACCGCTAAAGGCACCGTCTTCGTGCTCCTCGGGGGGACCCTCGGGTGGCGACGAGCTGTCCGGCGTGCGCAACGTCGGTCGCCGCCGGCGCTTCCCACTGCCCGAAGTGCGGCTTCCCCGTCGCGCTCGCCGGCGCGCTGCACGGATCGTTGCCTCCGCCGCCGGCCGAGCCGGACGGCGCCGAGGCCCCGTCCGCCTTGCCGGAACTTCCCGTACGTCGTCGTGACCCCCGGCCCGACGCGGACGTCACCGGCGCCCTCGCCCGGGCCCTCGAACAGCGGACGGAGCTGCTCGCGACGCTCGACCCCGAAGCTCCGGACGTCACCGCCGAACTGTGCGAGGCAGCGCTGAACGAAGCGTCCGGGCGGGTCGCCGACGCGCAGCAGGTCCTCCGGTCCGCGGAGGGCCGCTTGGATCGCGAGACCGAGGAGCTGCTCGGACGGCACCTGGCGGACCTGGAGTCCCGGGGGAAGGCGCTGGAGGCGACGGGGCTCCGGCTGGCCCTCGAGGAGGAGCTCGGGCGCCTTGCGGAGACGCTCGTCGCGGACGCCCCCGCGACGTCGATCGCCGGCCTCCTCGCCGCGGAACGCCGGGTCGCGAGGATCGAGGCGCACTGGCGCGGGCTGCAGGCGCTGCTCGCCCAGGTGACGACGTTGCGCGAGGAGGCGGCCGACCTCGGGGTCACGGTCGACGCGCGCGCCGACCGGCTCCAGGCGCTCCGGGCCAACCTCGGGTCGATCGCCTCCGGGGAGCGGGAGCTCGACGCCGTCGCGCAGGCGGCCGCCGAGGCGCTGATGGCGCTCCACGAGGCGATCCCGCCGGCGCTCGAGCAGGAACTCGCGCGGCACCGCGCGACGCTGGACGCGCATCCGTCGCACCTTCCCCGGTCGCGCTCGGCGCGCCGGCTGCACGCGGAGGCGAAGGAGCACCTCGCCGAAGGGCGCCTCGAGGGGGCCGTCCAGAGCGTTCACGAACTGCGCAAGGAACTGGTCG
>JASHXN010000181.1 GCA_030043505.1 Thermoplasmata archaeon | reverse complement strand
CGGTGGCGTGGGTTCTGCTCGACCGCCCCGAAGTGCTCAACGCGCTCAACTCCGATCTCCTCGCGCAGCTCGGGGCCGAGTTCGACCGTCTGGCGACCGCGAAGGACGTGCGCGCCGTCGTCCTCTCCGGTTCGGGCTCCGTCTTCGCCGCGGGCGCCGACATCGCGGAGATGGCCGGCAAGTCCCCGGAAGAGGGGATCGCGTTCGGGTTCGTCGGGCAGAAGGTCGCCCGCACGATCGAGACGTGCCCGTTCCCTGTCGTCGCGTTCGTGGAGGGGTACGCGCTCGGCGGCGGCCTCGAGGTCGCCCTGGCGGCCGACTTCATCGTCGCCGCGGAAGGGGCGCAGCTCGGACTTCCGGAGGTCACCGTTGGGATTCACCCCGGGATGGGCGGCGCGAGCCGGCTCGCCCGCCTGATCGGGCGCGCGAACGCCAAGCTGCTCGTCTTCTCCGGCGTTCCGGTGAGCGCCGCGGAGGCGTTCCGCCTCGGGTTCGTCGCGAAGGTCTTCCCGGCGGACCGGGCGCGCGAGGAAGCCGGCGCGCTCGCCCAGCTGATCGCCTCGCGCGCCCCGCTGGGCGTCCAATGGGCGAAGCAGGTGATCGACCGCGGCGTGGAAGCGTCGTACGAGGAAGCGCTCCGGCTCGAGGGGGACTCCGCCGGCCGCACGTTCTCGACGTCGGACCGAACCGAAGGGATGCGCGCGTTCCTGGAACGGCGTCGCCCGGAGTTCCGCGGCGCGTGAGTCGCGGCGAAGTTACTGGGGCTGGCCGATCTGCCGCCGGTAGCCGGCGGCGTCCAGGAGCCCGGCGGGGAGCTCGCCGGCGAGATCGATCCGGAACAGCCAGCCGCGGCCGTAGGGCTCTTGGTTGACGAGCTCCGGATGCGCCTTCAGCTCGGCGTTCACTTCGACGACCTTCCCGGCGGCCGGGGCGTAGATGTCCGAGACGGTCTTCACCGACTCGAGGGCGAGCACGGTCTTTCCCGGCTCCACCGCGGCGCCGACCGCCGGCAGATCGACGAAGACGATGTCCGTGAGCTCCGCCTGGGCGTGGTCGGTGATCCCGACCGTCGCCCGGCGTCCGTCGACCCGGACCCACTCGTGCGTGCTCGTGTAGCGCAACCCTTCCGGCACCTGATCGCCGCTCATGTCGTTCCTGCCTTCCAGTCGTCCACGTAGGCGAGCTGCTCGGCCGTCGGGGCGTCGACCCCGACGCCGAACGCCGCCAGGGCGGCGCGCGCGACCGCCCGGTCGAGCTCCTCCGGCACGGGGTACAGCTTCGGCGGCATCGACGTGCCGTGCCGGGCGAGGTGCTCGGCGGAGAGCGCCTGGAGCGCGAACGAGAGGTCCATGATCTCCACGGGGTGCCCCTGCGCGGCGGCGAGGTTGACGAGCCGCCCCTCGGCGAGCAGGTACGCCCGCCGGCCGTCGGGGAACCGATGCTCCTCGACGTTCGGCCGCACGGTGCGGTGCTGGGGGGCGAGCCGCGCGAGGTCCGTTTTCGAGATCTCCACGTCGAAGTGGCCCGCGTTCGCCAGCAGACAGCCGTCCTTGAGCACGGCGAAGTGCTCGGCGCGCACGACGCCGGGCCGGCCCGTGACGGTGACGATGAGGTCCGCGCGGCGGGCCGCCTCCAGCATCGGCTGCACGGAGAACCCGTCCATGCGCGCCTCCAGCGCGCGCACCGGATCGACCTCGGTGACTACGACCTCGGCGCCGAGACCGTGCAGGCGCGCGGCAACTCCCCGTCCGCACCAGCCGTAGCCGGCGACGACCGCGACCTTCCCGGCGACCAGGATGTTCGTCGCGTTGACGATCCCTTCCAGCGCCGACTGGCCCGTGCCGTAGCGGTTGTCGAAATAGTGCTTGAGCGCGGCGTCGTTCACGTCGATCGCGGGGAAGAGCAGCTTACCGGCCCTCTCGAGCGCCCGGAGGCGCGTCACGCCGGCGGTCGTCTCCTCGGTCGAGCCACGGAGCTTCCCGCGCTGTCCCCGGCGCTCGTGGACCAGGACGACCAGGTCGGCGCCGTCGTCGATGATCACGTCCGGCTCCGGCTCCAAGAGCGTCGTGAGACCCGCCCGGAACGCCTCCATCGATTCCCCGCGGACGGCGTGCGTCTCGACGCCGGCGGCGTGCACCGCAGCGACCGCGTCGTCATCCGTCGTCAACGGGTTGCTCGCCGACAGGCGGACCTTCGCGCCGCCGGCCTGGAGGGCGAGCGCGAGCGCGCACGTCTTCGCCTCGACGTGGAGCACAGCCGCGATCGTGAGGCCCGCGAACGGACGCTCCTTCTCGAAGCGGGCGCGGATCCCTTCGAGGACCGGCATCCGCGAGCGCACCCAGTCGACCTTCAACTTCCCCAGGGCGAGGTCGCCGGGCATTCGAACCGACGGCGCCACCGCCGCCGCGGCATAAAGGCTCGGGCCACTTCGGCACGGGGGGCCGGCGGGCTGAGCCCGCCGGCGGTCGGAGGGGCGTGCGTCGCGTCTACTGGGTCACCGACCCGCAGAACGGACAGACGAGGTACTCGGGTGGGATCTCCTTGCCGCAGTTCGGGCACGGCTTCAGCGCCCCCGAGCTGGCGGACGGTGTCAGCTCCGCGGGGGTGTCGGCCGGCGCCGGCGGGGCACTGGTCGCTGCGGCAGCCGCAGGGGCCGCCGACGCGGCGCCGGGAGGCGGAGCCCCACGGTTCGCGGGCTTCGGCGGAGCGCTTCCCTTCGGGCGGGCCGCGGGTGTGCCTCCGGCGCTTCCCGGACCGCTCGGCGGCTTGCCGCCGGGCGGCGGGGCGGTCATCCCGGTTCGGGACGTCCCCTGGCCTTGCTGGAGCTTCCACTGGCTGAAGGGAGTGTACGACGGCTGGCGCTTCCACCAGTCCCAGAACGAGCCCTCGTTGTAGTTGTCGCCGAGCTCCTTCTTCGCCTCGGCGCGGAACCGCTCGGTGAAGTCGCCGTACGCCTGCCGGAGCGGGTCCGACCCGGCGTCGCCCGGCTTGCCGAGGAGCTGCGCCGCACACTCCGGACAGAACTGCGAGTTGCCCGGGATCGTCGACGAGCACCGGCTGCACCGAACGACATCGTTCTCGAACTCAGCGCCGCACTTCGGACAGACCTTCGCCGTCTCGGGGATCAGGTTGCCGCACTCCCCGCACTCGACGACCTTCCCGGCCGCCTGGCGCCGCGAGAAGAGGATGAACCCGATGGCGCCGAGGATGATCGCGGCGGTGATCGCGAGCCAGATCCACAGCGGTTCCCCAAGAATCTTCTCGAAAGGGAAGCCGGGGCCGCTTGGCTTCGGCACCGAGTGGACCCCCAGGCTGATGTTGTCGCTGACACCGTT
>JASHXN010000180.1 GCA_030043505.1 Thermoplasmata archaeon | reverse complement strand
CCGTCCGTTCTCGAGGAGCGAGATGACGCGGCCGGCGGAAGCGCCCCTCCTACCCGAAGAGCCGCTCGCCGCCGGGGATCGGATCCGGCCGGTCGTCCCGGCCGACGTCGAGGCGCTCGCCGAGGCGCACCGCCGGGCGTACGACGGACGGTTCGACCACTACCTGTTTCTTGAGGTCGACGACGACCGCGAAAACTCCCGGCGAGAGGTCGCTCAGATCCTCGGCGGCCGCTGGGGCGTCTTCGAGCCGGCCGGCTCTCGGCTGCTCGAGCGAGATGGCCGGGTCCTCGCGTTCGTCCTCTCCGTACGGACCCGCGACGGGGTCCTCATCGCCGACGTCGGGGTCGACCCGGAGCACCGGGGTCAGGGCCTGGGCCGCCAGGTGTTGGTGGCGGTCCTCCACGCGCTGGCCGGCGCCGGCGGCCCTCGCGTCTACCTCAACGTCACCGAAGGGAACGCTTCGGCCCTCAAGTTGTACCGCAAGCTCGGCTTCGTCACGTCGATCCCGCCGTTCCGGGGTTGGTACAACGCCCGGCTCATCCCGGTCTCCCCGGAGGCCTAACCGGGAGTCTCGGTCGGCCCGGGCGAAGCTTCCGCGGCGTGCGGCCGATAGCCGAGGGACCGGAGGGATCCGAACGCCCCGGCCATGACGACGCCGAGCCCGACGATCGACGCCCCGGCGGTGAGGTACGTGCCCTGGACGCCGATCGCGTACGTGAGCCCTCCCCCCGCCGCTTGGCCGACCGGCACGAGCGCGTAGCTTCCGACCTCGTCGGCGGAGAAGACGCGCCCCATCATCTCGTTCGGGACCGTCGCCTGGACGCACGACAAAAAGACCGTCTGGATCATTCCCGGGAGGAGCCCGTAGACGAAGATCACCGGGAGCGCGAGCCAGACGGACCGGACGACCGCCAAGGCGAGCACGGCGAGCCCCATCGCGAGCACAAGACCGATCAACACCCGGCCGGCCCGCTCCTCGAACCGGGCGTGGGCGATGGCGATCATGCCGACCCCGGAGCCGGCGGTCGACGCCGCGACCATCGCTCCGTACCAGAAGCCGGAGGCGAGACGGAGCCAGACGAGAACGTACAGCCCCAGCTCGACGAACGCCAGCGCGACCAGGAAGTTGACGACGAGCGCGGCGGCCGTCAGCTCGAACAGGTCCCGGCGCCCGTACAGGTAGCGGAACCCCTCCCGGGCGTCGGCGAGGATCCGCCGCGTCGGCCGGGGCCGCGGCGCGCTCAGGTCGACGTGGACGCCGAGCAGTGCCATCTGCGTCCCGAGGAAGAGGACGAACGGGACGGCGAGCGCGAAGACGACGCCCGCGGTGGTCAGGATGAGCCCCACCGCCAGCGACGCGGACGCGCTCGCCGCGGCGGCGATCGAGTAGATCAGCCCGTTCGTCCGCCCGAGCTCGTGCGTCGGGACGAGCCGCGGGACCGACGCGTTGTACGCCGGTCGGAAGACCGTCGCCGAGGAGATGAGCAGCGCCCAGGCCGGGTAGGCGAGCGCGATCCACACGGGCAGGAAGAAGTGCGGGGCGATCGGGAGCCGCACGTCCCCGCCGGGCCGCCCGTACAGGTCCACCGCTAGGGCGGCGGTCGCGGCGAGCGAGAGCACGTTCGCCGCGCGCAGGAGGACGTGCCGGTCGTGCCGGTCCGCGAGCGGCCCGGCGAAGAACGCCGCGGCGAGGGTCGGCAGCGCGGAGGAGAGCCCCAGGAGGGCGAGCGCGATCGCGCCGTCCCCGGTCGCGCCCGCCGCCGCGTAGGCGTGCGGGATCGCGTAGATCAGGACGACCAGCGCCGTCGCCGGCCCCGCGAACTGCAGCGCCCCCGCGGCGACGAACGACCGCATCGAGTCGTGCCGCAGGATGCTGCGATACCCCGGGCGCTCGTCGCTCGCCACGGTGGCGGCGCGAGCGACTCTTCGGCCTTAACCCTGCCCGGCGGCCGCGCGCCGCCCGGTCGAAACCCGCTTGTAGCCCGGCCCGGTCCGGCCCGGAGGAACCGGCGTGCGCCTCCTACATCGCGACCCGACGACCGGCACGCTGCGGCTCCGGCTGGAAACGCCGAGCGATCTGTGGCGGATCGCCCGCCTGGTGCGCCCCGGCGAGTTGGTCGGCGCGTCGACCACCCGGCGGGACCCGGAGGCGCCGCTCGACGTCCCGGGCGCCGAGCGGAGCCGCCGCCGGGTCTATCTCGTTGTGCGGGCGGAGCAGGTGGAGTTCCACGGCTTCTCCCAGCACGTCCGCGTCACCGGCCCGATCGTCGAGGGGCCGTTCGACCTCGGCCGTCACCACACGCTCGACCTCACGGAGGGCGGGGATGTCACGATCGCCAAGGCCGGGATGTCGGCCGCCGAGCAAGCGCTGCTGGAGGAGGGGCTCGACCGACGGGGCGACCCGGCGATCGTCGTCGCCGCCGTCGACTGGGGGGACTCGTCGATCGTGCGGATCCGGGGACGCGCGGTCGAGCCGATCGCCGACGTCCGGCGGACGATCGCGGGCAAGCAGTTCGAACGGGGCCAGGGGGAGAAGGACCGCGCCGCGTACCTGGAGGAGCTGCGCGCGCTGATCGTCCGCGAGGCCGGCGCGGCGAGCGCGGT
>JASHXN010000021.1 GCA_030043505.1 Thermoplasmata archaeon | reverse complement strand
GGCACGGGTCACGACCACCACGATCGACGGAACGGCCGCCGACGCGGCGTTCCAGATCGTCGCCCTCTGTTCGGGCGTACAATGGGCGACCGTCAGCGCCTCCGGTACGCTGCTCGCCGGCTCGGGGGCGGTGTCGGCGGCGAAGGACGACTACGGGTTCTACGTGGTCGGCTTCGACCAGAACGTCAGCACCTGCGCCTACCTGGCGACCGTCCAGGGTACGACCTCCGGACCCGCGACGGCGCCCGGCATGGCGACGGTCGCGACGTACGGCCGGGCGAACGAGACCGTCCAGGTCGAGACGTACAACTCGACCGGCTACTACGAGAACGCCTCGTTCACCGTGGCGGTCGTCTGCTCCGCCCCGCTCTGGGGGGTCGTGGAAAGCTCCGGCGAACTCGATCGCGGCAGCGCGACCAGCTCCGCCTGGATCAGCACGGGATCCTACGAGGTCAGTTTCGGCACGAACGTCCTTGACTGCGCGTACCTGGTGACGCCGGGCGATCCGGGCACGTCGGCCCCCTCCCCCCCGTCGTGGTCCGGGATCACGCCGCGTAACCTGAACGTCGACGCGCTCTTCGTCGACCTGTACAGCCCGGTCGGCGAGTACCAGGACGACTCGTTCCACGTCGCCGCGTTCTGCTGAAGTTCTACCGGCGACGTTCCGGGCGTCTCTTGACCCCGCTGTCGGAACGCCGGGCCGGCGTTCCCGGAGCGACGGACCCCCCGACGGAAAGGCTTTCTGGCCGCACACCGAACCAGGGCTCCTCCGATGGCCGACCGACTCGTCCAGCTCCCGATGGCCTCCAGCGCTCGGGGCGAGCTCTCCCCGGCGTGCACGCAGTGCGCGGAGGGGCGCAAGATGGTCCTCTTCGTCACCGGGCTCTGTCGGTTCCGGTGCTTCTACTGTCCCGTCTCTCCGAGCCGAAACCAGCTCGATGTGATCTACGCCAACGAGCGCAGGGTCGTCTCCGACGAGGACCTGCTCGAGGAGGCGCGGGCCATCGGGGCGGCCGGGACCGGGATCACGGGCGGCGACCCGCTCGGCGCGATCGATCGCGTGGAGCGGTACGTGCGCCTGCTCAAGGGGACGTTCGGCCCGGAGCACAACATCCACCTGTACACCCACGAGCCGAACCCGGAGAAACTGCAGCGGCTGGCGCGCGCCGGCCTGGACGAGTTCCGCCTCCACATCCCGCACTACCTGTGGGGGTCGCTCCGCGCGTCGGGCGGGGCCTACCGCCGTGTGCTGGAGGAGGCGCCGGCGTGGGGGATCCGCCGGGGCGTGGAGATCCCGGTCCTGCCGGAGAAGGAAGGGGAGCTCCGTCGCCTGCTCCGGACGCTGGACGAGATCGGCGTCGACTTCGTGAACCTGAACGAGCTGGAGTTCTCGGAGACGAACGAGGCGAACCTGCTCGAGCGCGGGTACCGGACCGACGCGGCGAACGGCTGGGGGGTTCGGGGAAGCCGGGCCGTCGCCGAGCGCCTCGTCCGCGAGCTCCGGCTCCGCGTCCCGCTGCACTACTGCTCCTCGCGGTTCAAGGACGGGGTCCAGCTCCGCCAACGTCTCTTGCGGCGGGCCGAGCGCACGGCGCCGCCGTTCGCCACTCCGACCGACGACGGCACGATCGTGCTCGGGATCGTGGAAGCCGGAGCGCAAACGGACCTCGCCCGCTGGGCGGGCCGGGTCGCCGGACGCCTCGGGGTGCCGCGCGGCGGCTACCGCTTGGACCGGGAACGGCGCCGCGTGGAGCTCGACGCCGGGCGGCTGCGGCGTTTCGCCGGTCGGCTGCGAGCCCCCGCCTTCGAAGTGGAACGATACCCGACCGCCGATGGCCTGGAGGTCGAACGCGCTCCCCTCAACGCGGCGGCGAGGTCGAGGCTCGGGGTCGGTTCCGGCGGCACGTAATCCTCGTCGCACGCGTGCCCGCCCCACGTCAGGTACCGCTCGTCGCCCCGGCGATTCTTGATGGAGCACGGGCCCCAGCCGGTGTCCTCCGCGCCGTACCACATCGGACAGTCCTGACACCGCAACCGGGGGACGGTGCCCCCCGGGGCGGCGCCGGCGGCGACGGGGCTCCCCTCTGTCACGGCGCTCCCTCTCCGCGCACGAGCCTCTGCCAGGCACGGACGGTCGAGGCCATGAGTTCGGCGACGGTCACCGGCCCGACCCCTCCGGGGACCGGGGTCAGGGAGCCGGCCCAGCCGTCCAGCGAGCGCGCGTCCGCGTCCCCTACGCCGAGCGAAGAGCCCGGGTGCTCCGGGTCGGGGATCGTCGAGAGACCGACGTCCACGATGTGGGCTCCTTCGGGCACGTTGCCCCGATGCAACAGCCCCGGCTTCCCCACGCAGGAGAAGATCGTCCGGGCCCCGGCGAGACGGGTGGCCAGCTCGCCGCTGCGGGAGTGGAGGACCGTCACCGCCGCGTTCGCCCCGGGCGGCGGGGTTGCGAGCAGGATCGCGAGCGGAAGGCCCACGGTCGTCGACCGGCCGAGGACGACGGTAGCCTCACCCTCGAGCGGCAGCCGATAGTGCCGCGCGATCGCCACCGCCGCCTGGGCGACCGCCGGGATGTGGACCGGACGATGCTCCAGGAGCCGGCCCAGATTCCGGGCGCCGACCCCGTCCACGTCCTTCTCGGGTCGTAGCTCGTCGAGCGAGCGGTAGAAGTCGAACGGCGCGGGGAGAGGGTGCTCGACCAGCACGGCGTGCACCGCCGGGTCCCGGTCGAGGCTTCGCAAGGTCGCGGAGAGCTCCTCCGGCCCGTCCCCCGGGTCGAGGCTCGCGTCTCGGAAGGCGATCCCCAGCGCCGTGGCCGCCTTCGCCTGTCGTCGCAGGTAGAAGCGGAACGGGCTGTCGACCCCGCGGTGGACGCTCACCAGCGACGGCGGCGGCGTTCCGCCCCCGACGGAGGCGATGCTGGCCCGGCTGGCACGGTCGATCGCCTCGGCGACCGGCCGTCCTTCGAGTCGCGCGGTCAACGGCCTCCTCGTTCGTCCGAGCGGGGACGGATAGATAACGACCGGGCGGTGCGGGCCCTCTCCAGGGGCGAGAGGGGCTCCGGCGGCGCCGTTTCGGCCCTGCGGGGGCTACCTACGCACCCTTCTTCCCGCGAGGATTTATACCGACCTCCGCTCTGATTGCCCGGCGGAGCGAACCCTCCGGGGGATGGTTCGGGTCGCCACCATGGTCGAGGGGTCAGGAAATCCGTCGGACGTCTCGGGCGGAGCCCCGGTGCCGCCGGTCGGACCGCCCGCGGCGCCCGAGACGGGCGCGCCCCCTGCGGACGGCGCCGGCGCGACCGAGCTGGACGCGTGGGGCGCGAGCCTCCCGTACCAATCGACCTCCGATGTCGAGGTCCCGTCCCGCCTGCTCGACCAAGTGATCGGGCAGGACGAAGCCGTCGAGGTCGCCCGCAAGGCGGCGACCCAGAAGCGGCACATGATCCTGATCGGCGAGCCCGGCACGGGCAAGAGCATGCTGGCCCGGGCGATGGTCGACTTCCTGCCGCGCGAGCCGCTCCAGGACATCCTCGCCTACCCGAACGTCGAGGACCCGAACGAGCCGAAGATCCGGGTCGTGCCGGCCGGGAAGGGGAAGGAGATCGTCGCCGCCCAGAAGCTGGAGGCGGCGCAGAAGAAGGAGATGCGGACGTTCATCTTCATCGCGATCTCGCTCGCGATCGTCGCGATCGTCCTCTACATCGTCGTGACGTCCAAGGGCGAGGACCTGACCGCGCTCCTGCTCGGCATCCTGATCATCGTGTTCATCTGGGCGCTGATGCGGTTCTCCGGGGGACGACCGGATTCCGCCAGCGGCGTCGCCAAGTTGCTCGTGGGCCACTCCACCGACGAGAAGCCGCCGTTCATCGACGCGACGGGCGCCCACGCGGGCGCGCTCCTGGGGGACGTGAAGCACGACCCGTTCCAGTCGGGCGGGCTCGAGACCCCCCCGCACGAGCGCGTGGAGGTCGGGGCGATCCACAAGGCGAACGGGGGTGTCCTGTTCGTCGACGAGATCAATCTCCTGAAGATCGAGAGCCAGCACTCGCTGCTCACCGCGTTGCAGGAGCGCAAGTTCCCGATCGTCGGCCAGTCCGAACGGTCGGCCGGCGCGATGGTGAAGACCGAGCCGGTCCCGTCCGACTTCGTCCTGGTGGCGGCCGGGAACGTCGACAGCGTGCAGTCGATGCACCCGGCGCTCCGCTCGCGCATCCGGGGCTACGGCTACGAGCTGTACGTCAAGACGACGATGCCGGACACGCAGGAGAACCGGCTCAAGATCGTCCGCTTCATCGCCCAGGAGGTCGCGAAGGACAAGAAGATCCCGCAGTTCGAGCGGCCCGCGATCGTCGAGGTGATCCGGGAGGCGCAGCGGCGCTCCGGTCGCTCCGGTCAGCTCACCCTCCGCCTCCGCGAGCTGGGCGGCCTGGTTCGCGTCGCGGGGGACATCGCCCTCTCCGAGAGCGCGCCGATCGTCCGCGCCGAGCACGTCGTCAAGGCGAAGCGGGCGAGCCGGTCGCTGGAGCAGCAGATCGCCGACCGCTACATCGAGCGGCGCAAGGAGTACCGCATGTTCTCCACCGAAGGGGCGGCGATCGGGGTCGTGAACGGCCTCGCCGCCATCAACGCCCAGACGGGGATGAGCGAGTTCTCCGGGATCGTGCTGCCGATCGTCGCGGAAGTGACCCCGGCCCAGACGCGGGACGGCGGGGTCGTCGTCGCGACCGGCAAGCTCGGCGAGATCGCCAAGGAGGCGGTCCAGAACGTCAGCGCGCTGATCAAGAAGTACACGGGGGAGGACATCTCCCGCTACGACATCCACATCCAGTTCGTCGGGACGTCCGACGGGGTCGAGGGGGACAGCGCGTCCGTTTCGATCGCCACCGCCGTCATCAGCGCGCTCGAAGGGATGGCCGTCGACCAAGGGGTCGCGATGACCGGCTCGCTGTCGGTCCGGGGCCAGGTGCTCCCGGTCGGCGGCGTCACGGCGAAGGTCGAAGCGGCGGCCGACTCGGGGATCCGGCGCGTGCTGATCCCGGCCGACAACCTGGACGACCTCGTGCTCGAGTCGCGCTACCGCGGCCAGATCGAAGTGATCCCGGTCGGGACGCTCCGGGACGTGCTGAAGTACGCCCTCGTCGGGCAGGGAACGCAGAAGGAGACGCTCCTCGGCCGCCTCGCGGCGATGGTGCACGCGACGAGCCGCTCCGGCGAGGAGCTCCCCGCCGCCGGCGGAGCGCCGGCGCCGGGACGGCCGGCCGGATCGTGAAGGGACAATTCCGACCGCCGGCCCACGGGACGGCGGGACCCCGTACGGGGGGCCGCCCGCCTCCGGAGGAGTCGGAGGAGGCGAAGTTCTACGACCGGGAGTGCTACGAGTTCAACCGCCAGTTGCTCCCGTCGTGGAACGACCGCTACTGCGAGCACTGCCGGCACTACCTGACGGCCCGGTGTCCGCACATCGACGAGTTCCTGGACGACGTGGAGGATTTGAGCCCGGAATGATGTTCCCGCCGCCGTGCGGGGACTGTTCGTCGGCCGCTTCCAGCCGTTCCATCGCGGGCACCTCGAACTGATTCGGGGGGTCGTCCGCGGTCCCGGCCCCGAACCGCTGCTCGTCGTCGTCGGGAGCGCGGAGCAGTCGTACACCTGGGAGAACCCGTTCACCGGCGGCGAGCGGTTCGAGATGATCGAACGCTCCGTACGGGAGGCGAAGCTCCCCGGGGTCGCGGTCGTCCCGGTCGCCGACATCTCCCGCCACGCGCTGTGGGTCCGCTACCTGGAGGGGCTGCTGCCCCCGTTCGACGTCGTCTACTCGCACAACCCGCTCACGCTGCTGCTGTTCGAGCGTGCCGGCTACCGGACGGTCCGGCCCCCGTTCC
>JASHXN010000179.1 GCA_030043505.1 Thermoplasmata archaeon | reverse complement strand
GTTCGTCGGGATCGAGGCGGTCGGCCGCGCCTGGGACGCCGGCGAGGATCCGCTGGAGGCGGCGCACGCGTACCGGGAGCGGGTCGTCGAGGAGTGCCACCGCATCGGCACCGCCGGCGCTCCGCTGTTCCGCCGTGCCCACGGCGTGCTGACGCACTGCAACGCCGGGGCGCTGGCGACCGTCGAATGGGGGACGGCGCTCGCGCCGCTCCGCGTCGCCCACGACCGGGGCGCGAAGCTGTTCGTGTACGTCGACGAGACCCGTCCGCTCCTGCAAGGGGCCCGCCTCACGGCCTGGGAGCTGGCGCGCGAGCGGATCCCGCACGCCGTGATCGCCGACAACGCGGCCGGCCACTACCTGAAGAGCGGGGCGATCGACGCCGTCATCGTCGGCGCCGATCGGATCGCGGCGAACGGCGACTTCGCGAACAAGATCGGTACGTACGAGAAGGCGGTCGTCGCGCGGGAGAACGGTGTGCCGTTCTATGTGGCCGCGCCGTGGACGACGTTCGACCGCCGTCGTCCGAACGGCCGGTCGATCCCGGTCGAGGAGCGGGCACCGGAAGAGGTACTGGAGCTCGCCGGCCAACGGGTCGCCCCCAAGGCAAGCACGGCTCGGAACCCGGCGTTCGACGTGACCCCCGCCGAGTACGTCACCGCGTTCGTCACCCCGGACGGCGTCGTCCGGCCGACGGAGCTCCGTCGCAAACTCCCAAGGGCCCGAGGGTCGTGAGACCCCCGGGGGGCCGGGCCCCTCCCCTCACTGGGGGAGGAGGGGCTGGCCGAGAAGGAGTTCCGCGTCGTGCAGGACCGCCCCGACGTTCGAACTGACGTTCACGCCGAGGTGGTGGAGCGCGAGGACGAGGCCGAGGACGGCCACGACCGATACGAACCAGCTCGTTGCTGCGCTCATCGCTACCACCGCCGATCGCTAATCGGAGTTTCCGCGGACGGCTACTAAAACGTCGGGGTCCACGCGCAGACTCTTTCGCGGATCGGGGAGATGCGCTCCGGTCGAACGCGCGCGGGCGCGCGTCGCCGGGGGCGTTCGGAGCCGCTCCGGTCGCCGCCCGTCGCGGCAAGGCTCATAGCATGAACGCGATAGCCCCACGGGCGTGCCCTGGTAGTCTAGTGGTCTAGGATGTAGGTCTGTCGAGCCTGCGACTCGGGTTCGAACGTCCGGAGGCCCCGCCTCCGGACCGGAACTCCCGACCAGGGCGCTCCCACCCCCGCCGACCCGTGCGCGTTATCCTCGGCACCGCGCTCGCCGCCGCTCGTGAGCCGGACCGGCGCCGGACCTGCGAAGCCCCCACCACCGTACCTCTCGCACATCGTCGGCGACGCGCTGCGGGGCCTGACGGAGAAGCGGCTGCTCGAGTTGGTGCGCGCCGAACCGGTCCCGAAGCACCTGGCGATCATCATGGACGGGAACCGGCGCTTCGCCCAGGCGCAGGGGATGGGGGTGAAGGACGGCCACGCCAAGGGCCGCGACACCCTCGAAGAGCTGCTCAACTGGTGCCTCGACCTGCAGATCCGGATCCTCACGGTCTACGCCCTCTCGACCGAGAACCTGCTCCGCGCACCGGACGAGGTCGCCGCCCTGATGGATCTGTTCGACCACGCCCTGCGCGACATCGCGACCGACGAGCGCGTGCACCGTCACCGGATCCGGGTCCGGGTGATCGGCAACCGAGAGCTGCTCCCCCCGCGCGTGCAGGAGGCGGTCCGCATCGCCGAGGAAGCGACGGGGAAGTACGACACCTACCGCTACAACGTCGCGCTCGGCTACGGCGGGCGCGACGAGATCGTCGAGGCGATCCGCCAGCTGGCGCGGGAGGTCCGGGACGGACGCTTGCAGCCGGAGGCGATCAACTCGGAGACCGTCTCCCGGCACCTGTACACCGCCGACCTCCCGGACCCGGACCTGATCCTGCGGACGAGCGGCGAGGAGCGGATCTCGAACTTCCTGCTCTGGCAGTCCGCCTACAGCGAGCTGTACTTCTCGGACGTGCTCTGGCCGGGGCTCACCCGCCTCGAGTTCCTCCGAGCGATCCGGACGTTCCAGCTGCGGCGGCGTCGGTACGGAGAGTAGTCGGAGCTTCCGGGCGATAGCCGAGCTGACGGAGTTCACGCGGGAGAAGGAACAGCAGGCCGCCGACGACCCAGAGCGCCCCGATCACGAGGAACGTGGTCCGCGCCCCCCACGCGCTCACGACGAGGGCGCCGGCGAGCTGAGCGACCGGCAGGATCGCCGCGCTGCCGAGCGCGTCGACCCCGAAGTAGCGACCCTGCATCTCCGTCGGCACGAGCAGCTGGGCCCCGCTGAGCCAGGCCGTCCCCGCGAAGCCGGCGAGGGCGCCCAGCAGGAGCAGCGCGACGGCGGCCAACGCGAACGATGGCCAGGCCGCGAGGACGACCACGACCCCGCCGCACAGCGCCCCGTACGGCACGGTCCACGCGAGCCCGGTCCACCGCACGGCCCCGGTACGGCCGACCAGGAGCGCCCCGACGGCACTCCCGGCGACCTCCATTCCGAGCAGGATCGCGTACTCGAGCGCGTCCGCGTGCAGGTTCCTCGTCGCGAAGAAGACGAAGAACGTCCCGACCACTCCCCAGCAGAAGTTGAAGACGGTCGCCGAGAGCGTGAGCTGCAGGAAACCGGTCGCTCGACGGAGCCAACGGAAGCCATCGGCGAGGTCCGCGAAGTACGACGGCAGGACCGTCCCGGGTGGCCGGGGAGACTCGGGGGCGAGCGGCATCCCCGTGAGCAGTGCGGCGGAGAGGACGAACGTCGCCGCGTTCGCCGCGACCCCCCACGCGGCGCCGACCGAGACGAGCAGCACGCCGCCCAGGGCGGTCCCGACGAACTGGAGCGCCGACCGGCTGGAGCGGACGAGCCCGCTCGCGTCGGCGACCGCTGCGCCCGGCACCAGGCGCGGGACGAGGGCTTGCTCGGCGGGATTGAAGACGACCGTGAACGCGCCGACGACCGCGTAGGCGCCGAGCAACGACGGGAGGTTGAACCGACCGAAGAGAAGTTCGACGGCGACGGCGCCCATTGCCACGGCGCGCACCGCATCCGAGGCGATCATGAGCCGGCGGCGGTCGTACCGGTCGACCAGCGTGCCGCCGAAGACGCTGCAGACCAGGGAGGCGCCGACGGCCGCGGCGGCGAGGGCCCCCACGTCGAGGGCGGAGCCGGTGCGGACGGCGACGAGCCAGACGAGACAGACGGAAGCGATCGCCGAGCCGGCGACCGACCCGAGCCCGGCGCCGAAGACTCGCACGTAGTTCGCGTTCCGGAACAGGGGGGCGTACCGGCCGTCCGCCGTGCCGGACATCGCGGAGCCTCACGCTCTCAGCGCCCAGCGGTGCGCCGGCGACCGCGGTTCCGGGGGGGACGCGGCGGGTCCATCACCACGGAGCGGTCGATCTCGGGCACGGTCTCGCGCCCGGTGAGAACCATCGAGTTGGCGAGCTCGGTGCCGAAGAGGCGCAGGTAGCGCGCCACGCCCGCGCGGCCTTCGCTCGCGAGCGCCCAAAGGATCGGCCGGCCGAGCCCGACGGCACGGGCGCCCAACGCGAGCGCCACCAGGGCGTCGGAGCCCCGGCGCACCCCCCCGTCCAGATACACCTCCGCGCGGTCCCCGACGGCGTCCACGACCGCCGGCAGAGCGTCGATCGTCGCGGGAGCGAGGTCCAGCTGGCGTCCGCCGTGATTCGAGACGACGACGCCGCGGGCACCGGCCCGGACGGCGTGTCGAGCCGTCTCCGGAGTCAGGACCCCTTTGAGGACGAGGGGCAGCTTCGTGGCGCGCCGGACCGAGGCGATCGCCGACCAGGTCTCCCCCTCCGGGCGCTGTACCGACAGGGGAGCTCCCGCCCAAGGGGTCGCCCGAGCCGGGGTCCGGACGCCGGGTCCGTTCCCGACCTTGGGGACGCGGGTGAGCGCGAACCCGGACCGAGTCTGCCGGTCCCGCGATCCGAGGATCGGAGTGTCGATCGTCACCACGATCGCCGAGAAGCCGGCGTCCTCCGCCCGCGCTACCAGCGCCAGCGAATCGGAGAGCCGCGGTTGCAAGTACAGTTGGAACCACCGCGGACCGCTGCCCGCGGCCCGGGCGATCGTTTCGAGGGAGTCCGAGGAGAGCGTGCTGTACACGCCCAGCAGCCCGAGCTCCGCGACCGCCGCCGCGGTCGCTCGCTCCCCGCCGGGGTGGACGGCGCGATGGTACGCCGTCGGGGCCGCGAAGAACGGTGCGCTGACGGGGATTCCCAGGAGCCGCGTCCGAAGATCGACGGTGCGGACCTCCCGGACCGGGTCGGGGCGCAGCCGCCACCGCGCGAACGCCTCGTGGTTGGCACGGACCGTGCGCTCGCCCCCGGCGCCCCCCGCGACATAGCCCCAAACGTCGGGGCGGACCGACCGCTCGGCGGCGGTCTCCAGGTCCCCGAGCGTGCGGAACGGAACGCGACGAACGCGAAGGTCGGCCACCGAACGCCCGGCCCGCGTTCGACGACGGCGGATTTGAGGACATCGCGAGCGGGAGTTCCGCCGCGTCGCAGGGTCCATATACGCTCGCCGTCTTCGGTACCTTGGCTGTGGGGTCAGCCCGCGGCGCGCCGTCGCGGCGTGCCGACAACCGCAGGTCCGCTGCCGATGACCCCTGGGGAGGAACGATGCCCAGGGAACCCGAGACCTCGATGACTACCGCCGAACGTATTCGTCGCGCTGGCCCGGCGTCGCAGCCCCCCGGGAACTGGGGGGTGCTCGCGCTGACCGACGAGCTCCGGCGCCAACTGCTGCCCTGGATCGATCTGGCGGAGATCGGACCGGTGGGGTTGGAGAGTTGGATCGTCTCGATCCTTCCGCTGTTGCCCCGGACGACCGTGGGGGATCACGTGCTCGACCGCGACGCCTCCCGGGGCACGCCGGAGGAGCGACTCGAACGGCTCGCCCATGCGCTCGCCGACTGCGCCAGCGACCGGGCCCGCAAGAACTTCCAGGCCTCCGAGTACTTCCGAGAGAATCGGGCTCTCGCTCGACGCTTGAAGGCGCTCGAAGCGATGCTCAAGACCCGGATGGCGACGGGGAAGATGGAGCGGGTGGACCTCACCGACGCGGAGTCGGAGAAGGTCGTCCGTCGGTACGTGCCGCCGTGAGCGGAGGGAGTTCGGCGCCGGGTCCGCCGGCGGCGGCGCTGGCTCGACTCGTGGTCGGGTTCGACCTTTCGCTCCCGGCGAGCCGGGCGGCGCGCCTCGCTATCGAGATCGGACGGGGGGGCCGTGCGCGCCTCTGGCTGGTGTTCGCGCAGCAGGTGGACCCGCGGCTCGCCCAACCTCGTACCGAAGAGGAGGTCAGCATCCCGGTCCGGGCTGCCCGGAAGGCGATGGACGCCCTGGTGCGCGAGGCGCACGCCGCCGGGGTCGACGCCGAGGCGCTCGTGCGCGAAGGGGAACCGGCCGCGGTGATCCTCGGAGCCGCCCGGGAGCTTAACGCCGGAATGATCCTGGTCGGGACCCGGGGCCTAGGGGCCGCGGCCCGTGCGCTGCTCGGTTCGGTCTCTTCGACCCTCGTCACAGAGGCCCACGTGCCGGTCGCCGTCGTTCCGTAGCCCCCGCAGCGGCCCGCTCCCGCTGGCCGTCGAGTCGGATCCCGGCCGGTCCGACACGCAGCGCGGTGACGGACCCGGTAGGCAAGGCGCCTCGCCAGACAGCCCCCCCCGCGAGGCCCCGCGCATGCGCCACGACCAGGCGGATCGGAACGTCGTGGGTCACCGCCACGACCACGTGGCCGGGGAAACGTTCCGCCGCCTCGCGGAGCAGCCGCTCAACTCGGAGGCGGACCGCGCGGACGAGCTCCCCGCCCGGAAGGCGGACGGACTCTGGATCCGTCCGAAATCGGCGGAACCGGTCAGGATCGCTCGACCGAACCTCCGCCGGGGTCCGCCCGGTCCACCGGCCGTAGTCGAGGTCCGCAAGCTCCGCGCGCACGCGAACCCGGCGGCCCGATAGCGCCGCCACAGCCTCCGCCGTTTGCCGAGCTCGCCGCAGAGGGCTGGAGTAGATCGCCCTCGGCGCCCATGCGGCGAGCCGCTCGGCGGCCTTTCGGGCTTCCCGTCGCCCCTGGAGGTCTAGCGGCGGATCCTCGAGCCCTCGGAACCGGCCCTGCACGTTG
>JASHXN010000178.1 GCA_030043505.1 Thermoplasmata archaeon | reverse complement strand
CTCGAGATCGAGGAGGTGAAGCGTCTCGCCAAGAAGGACCTCGGCGTCTGGGCGAAGCGCGAGCGGGTCTCCGAGGATATCCTGCAGGAAGTGCGCAACCTGGGGCGCCTGCCCGTCGTCAATTTCGCCGCGGGAGGGATCGCCACGCCCGCCGACGCGGCGCTCTGCCGGCTCCTCGGGGTCGACGGGGTGTTCGTGGGGAGCGGGATCTACAAGTCCGAGAACCCGCGCCGCGTCGCCCGGGCGATCGTCGAGGCGTCGCTCCACTTCGACGAGCCGGACGTCGTCGCGCGGGTCTCGAGCGGACTCGGCGAGCTGATGCACGGCGTGGAGATCTCGACGCTCGCGCCGGAAGCGATGCTCCAGGCGCGCGAGTCGGGCGGGGTCGGCGAGGCGCCCCCCCGGCGGCCGCCGGCGGCGGCGTAACGGCCCGCGGCGTCCGGACGCGGACGCTCTTTAGCACCGCACGCCTGTCGGCGACCGTCCGTGAGAATCGTCCAGGTCGCCCCGTTCTTCTACCCGCACGCGGGCGGGGTGGAGTCGCACGTGCGCAGCCTCGCGCGCGAGTTCGCCCGCCAGGGCCACGACGTCACCGTGCTCACCGCCCGGTTCCGACCGGGGCTCGCCCCGGTCGAGACGCTGGACGGCTTCCGGGTCGTCCGGGCCCGGGCGGCCGGCGTCGTCTTCAACACGCCGGTCGACCTCGGCGTCGGCCCCGCCCTGAAGGCGCTCCCCGCGGACGTCGTCCACCTCCATTACCCGCCGCCGCTCACGTCGTTCCTGGCGACCCGAGCCCTCCAGGGTCGGGGCACGCCGACGTGCCTCACCTACCACTGCGACCTCTTCCTCGCGGGAGGGGCCGGCCGCCTGCTCTCCGGGCTGTACGAGCGAACGCTCCTCCCGCCGACGCTCGCCGAGGTCGACCGGATCGTCGTCCACACCCAGAGCTACGGGACGACCTCCGCGAGCCTGCGGGGCCGCGAGCTCGACATCGTACCCGCCGTCGTCGATCTCGATCGGTTCCGGCCCGGCCGGGACACGCGGGCCCTGCGGACCGCCCTTGGCCTGGACGGGCGCCGCGTCGTCGGCTTCACGGGTCGGCTCGTCGCCCACAAAGGGGTCGACGTCCTCCTGCAGGCGCTGCGGCTGCTGCCCGAGGACGTCCACCTGGTCGTCGTCGGCCGGGGACCCCGGCTCGTCGACCTCGCCGCGCTGGCCCGGCGGCTCGGCGTCGTCGAGCGCGCCCACTTCTGCTCGTCCGTCTCGGACGAGGAACTCCCGCGGTACCTGGCCCTCGCCGACGTCTTCGCCTTCCCCTCGCAGAACCGCCTCGAGGGGTTCGGCCTCGCCGTCGCGGAGGCGATGGCGTGCGGACTCCCCGTCGTCACCTCGGACATGCCCGGGGTGCGGGAGGTGATCGACGACGGCGTCCACGGCCGCCTGGTCGAGCCGCTGCTCGCCGACGATCTGGCGGCGAAGCTCCGCGAACTGCTGGACGACCCCGCGCGGGCCCGGGCGATGGGCCAGGCCGGCCGACGACGCGCGGAGGAGCGCTACGCGCTGAGCACGGTCGCCGCCCAGCTCATCCGGCTGTACGAAGGCCTGCGCGCAGCTGGTTGATCTGGACGTTCGTCCGCTCGGCTTCGCGCGCCGCCGCGCGTCGCCAGTCGGCGTCCGGGGAGGCGTAGAGGATGCTGCGCGACGCGTTGACGAGGAGGGCACGCCCGTGGGAGTCGACGCCTTCGCGGACCGTCGTCGCGAGGGAGCCGCCCTGCGCCCCGATGCCGGGAACGAGGATCGGGACGCCGTTGCCGAGCGTCGCCCGGGCGGTCCGGAGCGCCTCGGAGAACGTGGCCCCGAGGACCACGCCCGCGTTGCCGTGGGTATGCGCGAGCCGTCGCACCTCGCCGACGACCGCGTGCCAGAGCGGACCGCGCGGCGTGGGGATCTCCTGGAAGTCCCCCGAGCCGGGGTTGGAGGAGTGGGCGACGACGAACACCCCGTGCGCCGGGTCGTCGAAGAACGGCTCGAGCGTCTCCCAGCCGTTCCACGGGGTGATCGTGACGGCGTCGAACCCGAACGACCGGAACGCCCCGTCCCGCACCATCCGCATCGTGTTCGGGATGTCGTTCGCCTTCAGGTCGAGGATACGGATCCGCGTCGGCCCGATCTGCCGCGTCCACCGGGCGAGCGCCCGGAACCCTTCGGGCCCGTACTGCAGGTAGGCGCCGAGCTGCATCTTGTAGGCGGCGGCGTGAGGGTACGTCCCCCCGACGATCCCGCGCAGGAACCGCTCGAGCTGCACGGTCGGCGTCAGCCGGCGGAGCGGCTTCGGCATCTGCGCCGGGTCGGGATCGAGGCCCACGCACAACAGCGAGCGACGGACCCGCAGCACCTGGTCGAGCCGCTGCGAGAATTTGGTGGGCACGGCCCCTCCGGGAGCTTGCGGGGGAAAAAGCGTTGCCGTGGCTTCGGCGGTTCTCCCCGGTCCCGGCGCCGCGGAACCGCGTTCACCGCCCGGCGGGCCGACGACCGCTTTAACGCGGAGGCGGCTGGTTCGGCCGCGCGATGGCCGAGGAGACCGAACCGCAGGAGCTTCCCGAACTGCGCCTGCGCGAGCTCGGCGGCTTCCCGCCGAAAGTGCACGTCGTCGGGAAGGTGCTCAGCGTCCAGCGCCGGGAGGTCGTGCGCCGCTCCGACGGAGGACGGCGGCCGCTCCTCTCCGGACGGTTGAGCGACGGGACCGCCTCGGTCCGCTTCACCTGGTGGGACCCACCCCGGGACGAGATCGAGCGGGGGACGATCCTGCGCGCCGTCGGCGCGGAGGTGCGAGAGTTCCGGGGTCGTCCGGAGCTCGTGTTCACGTGGAAGACCCGGATCGGCCCGGCCGGTCCGGCGGAGCTCCCCCGGCTCGACCCCGGCCAGCTCCCCGCGCGGTCGGTCGCCGAGCTCGCGGAGGACGACGAAGGGTTTCGCTTGGACGTTCGGGTGCTCTCCGACCGCGCCAAGTCGGTGAGCGTCGGCGAGGAGCGGCGGGTCGTGCACGAGGGCCTGCTCGCGGACCGCACGGGCGCCGTCGCGTTCAGCGCGTGGAGCGACTTCGGGCTGGCCGCCGGGCAGGCGGTCCGGATCACGGGGGCGAGCGTGCGGGCGTTCCGGGGTCGACGCCAGCTGGTGCTCGACGAAGGCTCGGTCGTCGGCCGGCTCGAAGCGGCCGACCTGCCGGAGCCGGCCGAGTGGCTGCGGCGACCGCCCCGGTCGATCGCCGAACTCGAGGACGACGGCGGCGACGAGGTCGCGGCGATCGAGGGGCTGGTCGTCGGCCTCGTCCCTCCGAGCGGCCTCGTCTACCGTTGCCCGGAGTGCCGTCGGGTGACTACGAGCGGGATCTGCCGCGTCCACGGCCAGGTCCACGGGTTCGCGGACCTCCGTGCCCGGCTCGTGCTGGACGACGGAACGGGCGCCGCCACCGTCGCGCTCGACCGACCGGGGACCGAGCGGCTGTGGGGCCGAACGCTCGGGGAAGTGCAGACCCGCTTGCGGGACGTTCCGGATCCGTCCGTCCTCGAGGAGGAGCTCGCGGAAGCGCTCCTCGGCCGTCGGCTCACCGTTCGCGGCGTGGCCAGCTGCGACGACTTCGGGGTCACGGTCGTGCCCGAGACCGTCGAGGCCGCCGAGGTCGACCTGGACGCCGCGGCGAGCGAGCTGGCCGCCCGGCTGAACGGAGCGCGAGGATGAGCCGTCGCGAGCTCGCCTGGCGGGTCCTCTCGCGCGAGCTCGAGCTGTCGACCGAGGAGGAACGCGGAACCGGCGAGCGCGCGGCGTCGTACCTGATCAGTCCGCTCGGCGCCCGCATGAACCGCGTCCTGGTCGCCGGAACGCTCTCGGCACCGGAACCGATCGGGCGCGACGAGCCGTCGTCGTTCTGGCGGGCCCGCGTGACGGACCCGCTCGGCGAGCTCCGCGTCACGGCGGGATCGTTCCAGCCCCGGGCGATGGCCCAGCTGCGGGCGGCCGTGCCGGATCGACCCGCGCTGGTGCTCGGGAAGGTCCACCTGTTCCGGGGCCGGGACGGCAGCGCCGTCGTTTCGCTCCGCGCCGAGGCGGTCCGCTCGGTCCCGGAAGCGGAGGAGCGGGCGGCGCTCGCCGACGCGGTCCGGCAGACCTTGGACCGCCTGGATCTGATCGACCGCCTCCGGCACGAACCGGCGGTCGCCGACGCGGCGCTCCGCCGCGAAGGGTACCCGACCCCGTGGATCGCGGCGGCCCGGGAGGCGATCCGGCGGTACCCGGACGCCGACCGCACCGCCGTCCGCTCCGAGCTCGGCCGCGCGGTCGTCCGCGTGCGCGGCGGCCTCGCCGACGTCCCGACCGAGCTGCCGGCGACGGTCCGCCGGACCGTGGATCCCCCGCCCGTCGCGCTGGCCCCGCTCGATGCGGCCCAGGCCGCCGACGCCGCGGCGTTCCTCGACCTGGTCGACGCCGGCGCCGTTCGTTCGGAGGACGGCTACGCGGACGTGCGCGAGGTCCTCCGACGGCTCGCGGAACGGGGGATCGCCCCCGAGCGGGCCGAGGTCCTTCTCGGACGGCTCGAGGAGGGGGGCGTGCTCGAGGAGCCGATCGTCGGCAAGCTCCGCCGGGCGTGACGGCCCCCGGGGCGCGCCGCGGTTCGGCAGGTTATATATGGCCCCCCGGCTCGGGCGGCGGGGGAATGAGGAACACCTGTCTCTCCGATCCGTGACGAGACCAGCGACCGGCTGACCCCCATCTCCTTCCGTAGCTGAACGCATGGCCGCCAAATCCCCCTCGCTCGTGCTCTTCGCCCTCCTCATCGTCGTCGTCCTCGTCGTCGGCGGCGTCGGCTTCGGCCTGCTGTACGAGCACAACCATCCCCAACCGCCCCCGAGCCCGCTCACGGTCGTCGTCGGCGACAACGTGACGGTGAACTACATCGGCTACTTCGCGAGCGGTCCGCAGATCGGAAAGATCTTCGACACGTCGATCAAGGCGGTCGCGGAGAACAACGCGACGTACCCGAAGGCGCTCGAGTACACGCCGCGGAACAAGACCGGCTACACGCCGCTGCCGGTCCACGTCGGTCCGTCCACGCCGAAGGACGGCTACAGCCTGAACGGCGTGACGTACTCCTCGGTCGTCACGGGCTTCTGGAAGGGCCTGCTGGGCCTCGCGGTGAACGTCACCCGCTCGACGACGTTCCCGGCGAGCGAGGGGTACGGCGCCCTCAACCAGAGCTGCCTGGTGACGGCGCCGCTCGTCCAGACGATCCCGACGACCGTCTCGTACATCCCCAGCGCCTTCTCGAAGGCGTACTCCGGGGTCACCGCCGCGGCGGGGGTGCGCTTCAGCGACCCGATCTACGGCTGGAACGACACGGTCGTGAGCGCGAACACGACGAACGTCGTCGTCGCCCGCCAGCCGTACGTCGGCGAGACCGTCTCGCCGTACGGATGGAAGATCCTGGTCCAGAACCTGACCTCCTCCAAGATCACGCTCAAGAGCGAGCTGACCCCCAACAGTCCCGGCAACGTCCTGGGCAAGATCACGAACCAGACCGTCTGCTCGACGACGCAGTTCATCGTCTGGAGCGTCGACCTGAGCGCGGGGACGTTCGTGGAGAACTACAACAGCCAGGTCGTCGGCCAGGCGCTGACGTTCGTCGTCACGGTCGCGGCGATCTACCCGCCGTAAGCGGGGACGCTCAGAGCGTGATCTTCCCGCGCTTGAGCAACTGGGTAAGGTTCTCTTCGGCGATGGAGGCGAGCGCCTCCTCCTGGGGCCGTCGGCGCAGCTGATTCTGCCGCGCCGTCCGGGCGAACTCCTCGCGCCGCTCGCGGAATCGAGCGAGCAGGGCGCGGCCCGCCGCGTTGACCTCCTCGAGCTCCCGCGAGACCCGCTCGACCTCCTTCATCGCCTCCGCGCGGGCCGCTCCCTTCGCCCGCAGGTCCGCGACGACGGTGCCGGCGCCTTGCAACTGGTCCCGAAGATCGACCATCGTCCGGTCCCGCTCCGCCTGGGCGGCGACCATCTCCTGACCGAGCCGGTCGACGTCCGCGCGCGCCGCCGCGACCGCCGCGTCCGCCTCCTCGCGCAGGCGAGCATGGTCGGCGACGACGCCGGCGCGGGCCTCCGCCTGCTGGAGGTCCGCGGTCCGCTGGCGCAGCAGGGCCACGAGCGACTTCTCCTCGTCGATCGAGAGGGTCGTCGTCTGCTGACGGCGCTCCAGCTCCGCGATCTCCTTGCGGATCTTCTCCGGCTTCTCCCGCTCGGCCGGGTCGAACGTCAGGAGGAGTTCGCGCCGTCGGATCACCGCGTCCTCGACCTTGGCGCGGGCCTGGTCGCGCGCGACGCGCAGCTCGCCGAGCTTGCGTCCCAACTGCGTGTGCGTCCGGTGCAACCCCTCCGCCTGCCCCTCGGAGCCGTGACGGCGGTCGTACAGCGAACGCTGCTCTCCGGAGAGCTTGCGAGCCTGGTCGAGCAGGCTCCGGCGGAGCGCCAGGAGCTCGTCGGCGCGCTGCTCGAGCGCCCGCAACTCGTCCCGGTCGTCGCGCCCGTGCCCGTTCGCCGGATGCCCGTTGGGGGGCTGGGGGGACACGGACCTCCAACCTCCCCGGCCTCTCAAAAGGGCTTCGAAATCGGCTCCGGGCCCCGAATTCCGCCCGGGTCGAGCCAGAAGCGGACGCTCACGCCGGCTCGCCGCGCCGGCCCGCCCGCGGCGGACGAGCGAACCGCTGGGCGGCGAACAGCGCGGCGGGTACTGCCGCGTCGATGTTCACGACGGCGAGGGGGGCGCACGACTGGAGCATGGCGCTGAGCGCCGCTTCGCCGCGCCCGCCCCGGCCGTACCCCACGGAGGTCGGAACGCCGACGACCGGGGCGTGCACGAGGCCGGCCACGACGGTGGGCAGCGCCCCCTCCCGGCCGGCGAAGACGAGGTAGATCTCCGGAGCCTCCTCCGCGATCCGGGCGAGCGCCCGCTGGAGCCGGTGGAGGCCGGCGACGCCGACATCGTACGCCCGCAGCACGCGGAGGCCCAGCCCTTCGAGCAGCGCGGCCGACTCTTCCGCGAACGGAACGTCGCTCGTGCCCGCCGTCAGCACCGCGACGACGCCGTCCCGGTACTCGGCGCCGGTCGGGCCCGGGATCCGAACGAGGCGGCCCGCCGCGAGCGACCGGAGCCGCACGGACCCGCGACGGAGCCGGAGGAGCGCCCGGAGCTGTTCCGGGGTCGGACGGGA
>JASHXN010000177.1 GCA_030043505.1 Thermoplasmata archaeon | reverse complement strand
TTCGCGGCGCTCGGGTTCGGGATGTGGAAGCTCGAGGCGGCCCTGGCACGGCGCGTCAGAGTGAACCTGCTCGTTGACGGCGATCCCACCCGCGCCCGGGTGCGGGAGGCCTGGGCTCTGTGGGGTGCCGGACTGTTCACCTACGTGGTGATTGCTTTCGCGGGCTTCGTGTCCCCCGGCGGGGTCGCCGTGTTCTCCCCTGCGCTCGTGGGGCTGGCGATGGCGCTCCTCCTGGGGGGCTGCTTTTGGTATGCCTTCGCGGCCGCGCGTCGCCCGGTCCCCTCGGGGGCCCTCCCGGCCGAGCCCTAGGATCGTTCCGGGGGCCGACCGCGCGTTGGACCCGCCGAGATCGCTCCCACAAATGCTATTATGCGGGAGTCCCCTCGCATCGCCGAATGGATCGTCGCGCCCCGGAGGGCTAGACGCCTAGGGTCCCCGCCCCCGCCTCCTTTTCTCACGCCATGGACGTTCTGGACGCGATACGCGCCTTCCGACCCTGCGTCTCGTTCCAGTCTCGGCCGATCCCGGCCGAGAAGCTGAAGGCGGTGCTCGCCGCGGCACGCTTGGCTCCGAGCCAGCAGAACCTGCAGCCCTGGCGGTTCGTCGTCGTCCAGGACGACGAACGAAAGCGCCTCCTCGCTCAGGCTTCGGCCCGGGGCAAGTTGATCGCCGAAGCACCGGCGGCGATCATCGCGTTCGCCGTCGAGGAGGACATCCCGGTGACGGTCGGCGGCTACATCTCGGCGTATCCGCTCGACGTGGCGGTGGCGGTCGACCACCTGCAGCTGGCGGCGGTCTCGGAGGGCCTCGCGACGAACTGGCTGGTCGAGTTCAACGAGCAGAAGGTCCGCTCGGTGCTCTCCGTCCCGGAGGGGATCCACCCGCTCGCGGTCATCCCGATCGGCTTCCCTGCGGACGCCAACGGGTCGGCGTCCCGGTCCCCGGACGCGAACGGCCGTAAGAGCCCGGACGAGGTCATCGCCTACGACCAGTTCCCCTGGTGAGGGGCGTGGCCGACGTCGCCTTCGTCAGCACCAACGCCGGGAAGTTCCGCGAGGCCCGAGAGGTACTGAAGCCGTACGGCGTCCGGCTGCGGTGGCATCGGCGGGTCCTGCCGGAGCCGCAGGCCGACACGCTCGAGGCGGTCGCCCGAGCGAAGGCGATGGCGGCCCCTGCGGCGGGCGGTTACGTTCTCGTAGAGGATTCCGGCCTCTTCATCGACAGCCTGGGAGGCTTCCCGGGCGTGTACTCCGCGCACTTTCTCCGGCTCTGGGGGTTCGCTCCGATCTTGGAGCTCCTACGTCGGCGTCCCCGCGCCGCACGGTTCCGAGCGGTGGCCGCCCTGCGGAACGGCCAGAAAGTACGCCTCTTCACCGGGGAGGTCGAGGGCGCGATCGCCCGACGGGCGGCCGGCGCCAAAGGGTTCGGCTACGATCCGATCTTCGTCCCGCGCGGCTACCGCTCCACGTTCGCGGAACTCGGACCCGACGTGAAGAACCAGCTTTCGCACCGCGCCCGCGCGATGACCGACGTCGGGGAGTTTCTACGCAGAACGACCCGGCGCGCCGGCTGACGGTACGGGTTATCTCCGAGACGGGCTGACGCGCCCGTGGTGCCGGTCGAGTTCCCCGAGAACCCTGCCCACGAGATCGACCGCGAGGCGGCCCGGGCGGCCCGCGACGGGCGGGAGGTGTTCCGACTGCACATCGGCGACCCGGATCTCGAGACCCCGAAGGGGATCCGCGACGCCGCGCAGCGGGCGCTGGAGCAGGGACGCACGCACTACGCGCCGACCCAGGGATTCCTCCGCCTGCGGGAGGCGCTGGTCGAGCGGTGGGCCGCCCCCCACAAGGTCCCGGCCGCGCCGGAGCAGGTGGTCGTCCTGCCGACGAAGTTCGCCGTCTTCGCCGCGCTGGCGGCGACGATCGACCGTGGGGACGAGGTCCTGTTCGCCGACCCGTCGTACTTCTTCTCGGAGCCGGTCCAGCTCCTCGGCGGGGTCCCCGTCCGCTTCCCGCTCCGGCCGGATCATTCGCTCGACCTGGAAGCGCTGCACGACGCGCTGACGCCGAAGACCCGGGTGCTCGTGTTGGTGACGCCGGGGAACCCGACCGGTCGCCGCCTGCGAACGGAGGAGCTCCGGGCGGCCGGCGAGATCGTCGGGGACCGCGGCGTGACGATCGTGAGCGACGAAGCGTACTCCGAGCTCGTCTACGAAGGGAGCCATGTCTCGACCGCGAGCGCCGTCGCCGAGGACGTACCCGTCGTGACGCTGGGGAGCTTCTCTAAGACCTACGCGATGAGCGGCTGGCGCGCCGGATTCGCGGTCGCGCCGAAAGAGATTGCCGCGCGGATGGTGAAGGTCGCCGAGCACACGATCACGTGCGTGCCCCCGTTCGTTCAGGACGCCTGCCGCTGGGCGCTCGAGAACGGCGACGCGGACCGCCAGAAGATCCGGGAGCAGCTGCGCGAGCGTCGGGACCAACTGCTCGCTCGGCTCGACGATGTTCCGGGGCTTTCGTACGTCCACCCGGACGGGGCGATCTACGTCTTCCCGCGGGTCGAGGTTCCGGGGTCGTCGGTAGAGATCGCGCGCGCCCTCCTCGCGGAGGAGGGCGTCGCGACGGCCCCGGGTTCGGCCTTCGGGTCTCGCGGAGAGGGGCATCTGCGGATCGCTTACACGGCGGCCCCCGAGCGGCTCGACCTCGCCGTCGAACGGCTAACGCGATTCCTCGTGCGCCACGGCGCCAGCCGAGGGTAGCGAACGCCTTCCCCCGTTCGCCGTTCCCGCGCCTGAGAGAAAATCCAGGAAAGGGTTCGACCCACCCCGCCGTACGGCAGGGTGGGTTCGAGAGGGCTCGTCTAGTCGTCGCCGAAGTCGCCGCCGCCCATCCCGCCGTCCATGCCCCCCATGCCGCCGGGGCCTCCCTTGCCGCTCGGGGGCGGGCTGGACTTCGACGCGATGACGTCGTCGATCCGCAAGATCATCACCGCGGCGTCGGTGGCGCTCTGGATCGCCTGGCGTCCGACCCGGATCGGCTCGATGACGTGCAGG
>JASHXN010000176.1 GCA_030043505.1 Thermoplasmata archaeon | reverse complement strand
GACACAAGCTCGACCTCCGAGCCCCAGAGGACGAGGACGATCTCCCCGGTCGGGTCGGAGAGGACCGCGTCGCGGACCTTCCGGAGCTTCCCTTCCCGCGTTTCGACCTCCCGAACCGCGTCCAGGCGCGCCACCACGGCCTCGACGGTAGCGACCCTCGACGGGCGGAGGTCCGAGATGTACGTCCCCGCCGGACGTCCGGCAGGGCGCGGTCGTTCGGTCGCCACGCCGCCTCGCCTCCGCAGGGACCCCGGCCCGATAAGGCCCTCGAAGCCGACGGGAGCGCCGCCTACAGCGTGCCCGAACGGAGGGCGCCGCAAAAGCGGGCCAGGAACGGATCGTTGCCGGCGCGACCGAGGGCGAGGAGGGCGGCATGACGACCGAGCTCCGGGCCGAAGCTCCACCCGAGCCGGAAGCCCCCGGTCGCTACGACGAGAGCGTCCCGGCGGCCGACGGTCGGCAGGCCGTCGGGCGTGCACGGGCGGGACCCTTGCTGGAGCGCCCCGAGCGTGGCGCCCGGCAGGACGTCGAGAACAGCCCGTTGAACGGCCGGGACATGCCAGCCGCCGTCCGCGAGGTCGAAATCCCAGCCGGCGGTGACCTTCAGCTCGGCGCGGTACGGGACGACCGCGATGCCGCGATCGACGTGGATCGTCGCCCGGCGGACCGGTGCCCCGGCTCCGTCGACCGTCCAGCCGTACCCTCGAACTCCGGTCAGAGGGACTCCGAGCCGACGGCAGGACGTCCCGGTCGCCGCGACGACCGCGTCGAACCGCTGCGAGCCGTCCGCGACGGTGACGGTGCCGTCCGTACGAACACTTTGGACCGGCGCGCGCACGATCGTCGTGCGCCGCAGCCGTCCGACGATCCATCGAGCGAATCGGTGGGTGTGCAGCCAGCCGACCTCCGGGAAGACAAGGGTACCGGCCCCCCCGCTCTCGCTCTGCACCTCGACCGGGACGCGGTCCGCTCGGTCGAGCGCTTCGGCCCTTGCCTCCGCGAAGTGGGCCGGGTCGTCGTACCGCTCGGCCAGCCCCCCGAGCGTGTACTCGAAATCGTTCGCCTCGCCGGCCAGGGAGCGGTACTGCTCCACGCACGCGTCCCCGAACCGCGCGAGCGTCGCTTCCCAACCTGCCGGCCCGGGCCGGCCCAGTTGGCGCACGCTCTCGAGAAGCCACGCCGGGTCGGCGCTCCGGTACGTCGTCGTTCCGCGTTCCCAGAATCTCCAGAGCCTACGCAGGAAAGCGAGGGTGTTGGTCCGGTACGCCGTCGTCGGTTCGATGATCCCCGCGGCATGGACCGACCCCGCCCCGGGTTCGCCGGGCTCGTAGAGCGTGACGTCGGCTCCCTGCTGCTCGAGATGGTACGCGGTGAACAGCCCGACGATGCCACCGCCCACGACCGCGACCGGCAACCTCGTCCGTCCCTCCGGGACCTCGAGCGGAAGCCGGCCGGCGCGCCTAAGGCTGTCGTCCCGGCCGGGGGGAGCCGCGCCGGGCGGGGGGCCTAGCGGCCCCTCGTCGGCGCGCTACGGGTCCTTCTTCTCTTCCGACTCCGAGCCGTGGAAGCCCTTCTTGGCTCCCGCCGCGAGGCCCTTGACCCCGCCGACGATCCCTCGGCCGACCTTCCCGGCGACCTCGCCGGTCTTCTCGGCCACATGGACGGTCCCGGCTTCCGCGCGCTGCCCGAGTCCGACCTGTCGGCCGCACGCCGGACACGCCTTGGCCCCTTCCGGAAGATCCTTGCCGCAACCCTCGCACTTCATGGGTGACCTAGCCCGCAAAAGGTTCGGAGGGATAGTTGACGTTTGTTCTCGGGCTCGGGAGGGCGCGGAGGGTCGACCCCGCCGGGGTCGAGCTCCCGTCGTTCACTCCAGCCCGTAAGGTGATAACCATGACGTATATCCGCGGCCCGATGACCGCTCTGAGGGCGGGAGGCTGGGTCTTCGCCGGCCTCCTCTGGGCCGCCGTGGTGGCGGTGGTTCTTTCGACCGCCGGATCGTCGACCGCAGCCCTGGGCGCGCCTTCGATAGCCGCCAGCGCCCGCCAAGCCCCGTTCGATGCCGGGCACTCGGACCTGGCGGCTCGGCCGGACCTTCCCGTGCAGCTCCCGAAGGTGCAAGCGTCGGTACCTACCGGGATGATCCCGACCGCGGCGGCCGTCGATCCCACGACCGGTTGGGTCTACGTGGCGAACTCGTTCGGAGACTCCGTGACCGTGATCAACGGGACCACGGTCGTCGGCACGATCGATCTCGCCCCCAACGAAACGAGCGACCCGGTCGCGGTCGTGTACGATCCGATCCACGGGACGATCGACGTCGTCGATCAGCTCGACCTGGAAAACCCGTTCGGAGCGCTCACGGTGATCCGGGGCCTCGTCGTCCAGGGGTTCGTCTACGTCGGCGACCGCCCGACCTCGGCGACCGTCGACCCGACGGACGGTTGGGTCTACGTCACGAACGCCGGGGACGGGACGGTCTCGGTCGTGAACGGAACGCTCCTGCAGGGGACCGTGCACGTCGGACGGGTTCCGAACACCGGAGCGTACGACCCGGCGGACGGGCTGATCTACGTCGCGAACTCTCGCTCCGGGAACGTCAGCCTCCTCGCCGGTACCGCGGTCGTCGGTTCGGTGCCGACCGGGCCGGGATCGGACGCGGTCGCCTACGACCCCCTCGACCAGGAGGTCTACGTCGCGAACAACGGGACGGCGACGGTCACGGTCGTCCTTGGGAGCGCTGCGCTCGGAACCGTCGGGGTCGGCGCGGACCCGACGTACGCGGTCTACAATCCCACGGTCGGCGGCGTCGAGGTCGCGAACACGAACTCGAGCAACCTGAGCGTGCTGAACGGACCGGCCGTCGTGGGCGGCGCCCCGGTCGCGGCCGGACCCGTGTGGGCCGGCGAGGGGACGTCGGGCGACTTCACCTTCGTGGCCGGTCAAGGCGCCAACCAGCTGACCGTGCTGAACGGGACGTCGTTCGTGGAGACGTTGGCCGCCGGTGCCCTTCCGACGGTCGGCGTGGCGGACGCGTTCAACGGGCTGGTCTACGTCGTCAACCTCGGATCGAACAACGTCAGCGTGATCGGCTTGGCGACCCCGACGTACGCCGTCACGTTCGACGAGACCGGGCTCCCGGCCGGAACCAACTGGTCGGTGACGTTCGATGCGGAGACGTCGACCACTTCGACGTCCACCCTCTCCTTCACGGCGACGCCGGGGAGCTACGGTTACTCGGTCGCCCCCCCGTCGGGCTTCGCCGTCGTCACCTCGTCGCCGCCGTCCCCCGTGACGGTGAGCGATGCGTCGGTCACCGTGCAGGTGACGTTCGCTCCCGTGTCGACCCCCAGCAACTACACGGTCACCTTTGTGGAGACCGGGCTCCCCAACCCCTGCTCCGCCAGTTCGGGGAGCTCCGGCGGGGCAGCGGTCGCCGCCCTGGCGTGGGGCCACTCGGGCAGCTCCGGGAGCGGTTGCTGCTCGTCGGGCGCCAGCGCAGGCACTGCGTGGGGGCACAGCTCCGGCAACGGATCCGGCGCCTGCTGCGGGGCCTCGGGCTCCTCTTCGTGGGCGGTGTCGTCCGACGGCCAGGGAGGTTCCCAGGGGCAGTGCTGCGGCGCGTCCCAAGCTCCGCAGGGCCTCGGGCACAACGGGCCGACCTCGCCGTGCTGCCGCGGAGGCTCCTCGTCCGCCCTCGTCTGGAGCGTCACGCTCGGAGGCGTCACCCGGACGACGAGCAACACGTCCCTCACGTTCGTGGAACCGGACGGCGTGTACAACTACACGATCGGAGCCCCGTCCGGCTACACCGTCTCCGGCAGCGTCCCCGCGTCGCCCGTCACGGTCGACGGAGCGAACGTGACGGTGAACGTGACGTTCGCGAAGGGGTGCGGGGCCCACACCTCCTCGCTTTCGGTCACGTTCGTCGAGTCGGGGCTCGCGCGAGGTACGACCTGGTGCGTAACGCTCGGGACGACCGTCTGCTCGTCCGGGAACGAGATCGCGTTCGCGAACCTCACGTCCGGCTCGTACGGGTTCACGGTCGGCAACGTCGCCGGCTACACGGTTACGCCGGCGAGCGGCACCGTCACGCTCACGAACCGGAGCGCCACGGTGTCGGTCTCGTTCTCCGGCGGCCGCTCGCACGGCTGCGGAGGCTAGGTTCCGGACGCGGCACGAAGGGACGGTCGGGGCAACCGCTTAGACGGGCCCGGCCGTCCGGCCTTCGAGCGTTCGCTCCGTGACCGGTTTCCGGATCCCCGTCGGGCCCCGCAGCGACCGCGCGTTCTTCCGTCCTACCGGGGACCGCGGGGCGATCGTCGAGCTGGAGAGCTCGGCGCTCCGCGACAACCCCCTCGGGGACGATCCGCGGCGGCGCGTGGCGGTGCTGCGGCCCCCGTCGGGGAAGACCGAAGGAGTCCCCCTGCTGCTGCTCCTTCCCGGGTTCGGAGGTTCGGGGCCGGCCGAGCTCGGCGGGTCGGCGATCTTTCAAGAGAATCTCTTTCAGCTGTTCGACCGGCTGCAGCGGAGCGGGGTGTGCGGCGAAGCCGTGCTCGCGGCGCCCGACTGCACGACGCGGTTGGGCGGAAACCAGTACGTGAACTCGTCCGCGACGGGTCGGTGGGACGACTTCGTCTCCGTCGAGCTCGTGCCGTGGCTGCGCGAACGGTACCGGACGACGAACGTCGGGGTGTTGGGGCAGTCGAGCGGCGGGTTCGGGGCACTCCATCTCGCCTTCGAGCACCCGGGACTGTTCGAGGCGGTCGGTTCCAGCGCCGGCGACATGGGATTCGAGTACGCCTTTCTCTCCGAGCTTGCGGTCGCCTGCCGGGAGTACCAGCGGCACGGAGGCCCCGAGCAGTTCCTGGCCCACCTGTTCGAGGACGGTTCGGTGCTCCGCGGGCCGACGCATCCTTCGGGCGACGCCTTGGTCACCGCCGCCACCGCCGCGTGCTACTCCCCGCTGGACGACACTCCCGGCTCGTTCGAGCTGCCGTGCGACTGGACCACCGCCGAGCTCGACCTGCGCGTCTGGGCCCGGTGGAAGCGGTTCGACCCGGTCGCCCGGGTCGCGGAGCCTGCGGGCGCGGAGGCGTTGCGCCGAATGCGCCTCGTGCAGGTCACCGCGTCGAGCAACGATGAGTGGCGCCTCGACCAGGGCGCCCGATGGTTCACCGCGGTCGCGAAGCGCCAGAACGTGCCCGTGCTGCACCAGGAGTTCGACGGCGGCCACTTCGTCCGCTCGCCCCGGTTCACCGCGCTCTTCTCGCGGATGGTCGCCGCGCTCCGGGATCCCCCCGGTCCCGAGACCCAAGCCCCGAAGTGAGCCGCTGTGCGCACGGTGCATCACCACTCGTCGAGGGTGGGGCCGGTGGCCGTCGGGGCCGGATCGAAGCGCACCGGTGCGAGCCCCATCTCCTGCCGGAACTCGTTGACCGACGCGGGGGCGAATCCGGCGTAGTGGTTGTTGAAGAAGACGAACGCGAACGATAGCTGTCCCCGGACCGCCTTCAGGTTCTCCGCCCACCGCCGCGTCGCGGCCGACCGGTCGATCCGGAGCTCCCCGTGGGCGGCCTCCGGCACGCTGGTGTGGTCCCCGATGAAGCGCAGGTAGACGAAGTCGGTCGTACGCACGGCCGGCATGTCCAGGTACGTCAGGTACGACCAAACGAGCGCGAACCTGCGGTCCGTCAGCTCGCGCTCCAGCCGCTCGAGGACCTCGCCCCGGTACCAGCTGGACGATCGCAGTTCGACCGCGTAGCGGAGCGTCGGGTCGAGCGCTGGGAACAGTTCCGTCAGGAAAGTGCCGGCCCGGTCGCACGACGCCGACGGCGGGAACTGGAGCACGAGCGCCCCGAGCTTCGGCCCGAGCTCGCGGGCGTGCGACTCGAACTGCGCGATCCCTTCGCGGTCGACCCCTCGCTTCGGGTCGAGAAGCTCGCGAGGGAACTTCAGGGTGAACCGGAAACTCTCCGGCGTCACCCGCGCCCAACGGCGGACGAGGAAAGGACCGGGGTCGCGGTAGTAGGAGGAGTCGACCTCGACGGTGTCGAACCGGCGGGCGTAGCGCGCGAGGCGGTCCCCCGGGGCGGTTCCCTCCGGGTAGACCCGGCCCCACCACGCCTCCGACGTCCAGGACGAACATCCGATGCGAAGGTCCATCGGGGGCATCCGTCCGAGCACGCCGGTCGGGAAGAACTTCTTTTGGGGGCGGCGGCGGGGCGACGCCCTCCCGCGCGACCGCCGGCGAGGACCCGAACGTTCGGCGGGAGGGGTAAGTAGCGGGGTCCCGTAGGGGCGCCGGCGGTGGACCCATGACCGAGCCGGTCTCCGTCGCGGCGCCGGACCTTTCGCACCGGCCGCTAGCTCTCGGAGTGACCCGCAGCATGCGCGCATCGCCCGCGGCGCTGTTCCGGGCCTGGACCGCCGAGTTCGACCGCTGGTTCGCGGCCCCGGGGACCGTGAGGATGGACGCCCGAGTCGGAGCCCCGTTCTTCTTCGAGACGGAGTTCGACGCCGCTCGGCACCCTCACTACGGGCGCTTTCTCGAGATCGTGCCGGACCGCAAGGTGGTGCTCACGTGGGTCACCGCCGCGACGCTCGGAGTCGAAACGGTCGTCTCGGTCAGCCTGGCGCCCCAAGACCGAGGGAGCCGGCTGAGCCTCACGCACGCCGGCTTTCCGGACGAGGCTTCCCGGCAACGCCACCAGGCGGCTTGGCCCCGCGTGCTCGAGACGCTGGACGGCGTCGCAGGGTCGGGGCCGAAGCGACGGGTTCGCTAGGCGAGCTTCGCGCGAGGCGAACTCTTCGTCGACGTCTGCGGCCAGGCACGCGGAGGGAAGCTCGACCCGCCGTCGGCTCAGTTGATGTCGAACTCGTTCCCTTCCGGATCGGACATCGCCACCGCGTAGTGGTCGACCCCTTCCTCGTACATCGTCTCGATCCGGGTGGCGCCGAGGAGTTCGAGCCGGGAAGCCTCGGCCTCGACGCGCTGCTTGCGGATCTCGAAAGGCACCTGGCGCCCGCCGCCGGCGGCGGGGTCGTAGTTGAGCTGCAGATCGAAGTGCATCCGGTTCTTGACCGTCTTCGGCTCGTCGACCTTGTGGAACCAGATCCGCGGGCCGCGGCCGGTCGGATCGATGAGCCGGTCCGGACCGATCCCGAGGTCGTCCTCCCCCACCCCGACGTCCTGCCAGTACGCGTCCCAAGTCGCGAACCCCCGCGGAGGAGGTTCGAGGACGTACCCTAGGGCGGCGGACCAGAACTCGCACAGGCGAGGGGGGCTCCGGCAATCGATGACGATCTGGAACGACCCTTTCACCCTCCGCGCCTCCACCTTGGTGGCCCCTCGCCCCGCACCTTTCAGGGACCGTCGCGCCGACCGGCCGCAGCGTTCTTCAAGGCGTCGCCACGACGAGAGATGGCCTGCCCACGGTTCGCCCGGCCGTCCTCGCCTCCCGGCTCCGAAGGGCGGTCGAGAGGCTCCGACCGTCCGTCATCACGAAACCATCGCTTCCGGGGGACGATCAAGGGCAAGGTCAGCTGCCCGCGACCCCCACAACGGTCGAACCGACAAATCCTGCGGCGAGTTCCGATCATCACCGTTCGGCGACGGAAACCGGGAGGTGGGCGCCCGGTCCCCGCCGCCGCCCTGCGGAGCCCATGCAGTCCGCTCCGCCGGCTCAGGCGGAACCGAGGGGCATCACCCCCGCGCGCGGCTGCCCCCAGGATCCCCGGGGCGAAGTCGTCAAGGCGGCCCCTTCTCGGCCCGTTCCGAGCCGGAGAGGGGGAGGCTCCGAGGCCCGAACGACGGGTGCGACCGAGCCGCAGCCGAGGGCGAGCGTCTCCATCGGACGTGCGACTCCGGGCCGCTACATATACACTCGCAATTGGACCATAAAAGATAGAGTGTATATCTTGAGACTCTCCGAAATCGCTTCGATCTCTACCGATGACGACGCGGGTCGGAAAGTTGTCCGAGACGGAGATGGGGGTCCGGGTTTCGATGGTATACGATATTGTAGTAACGGGCCACTTTGGGTGTCGACGGCCCGGTTCCGGCGGCACCTCCCCGATACGCCGGCGGACCGCCTCCTTCCGAGTCGGAGCCGGGCCCGCGGGGCGGGGACTTCCTGGCTCCGGGGCGGTGGAAGAGGGTTCGCTCTCCGGGTCGCAAACCTCGCGGATCGCCGGGTACGTTGCCGGAAGCCACCGTCCGAGTCGTCGTCTTACGTTCCCTTACCCGCCCGCCCAACCCCACCGCGCAAGCGCAACCCTCGGTCGTACCCG
>JASHXN010000175.1 GCA_030043505.1 Thermoplasmata archaeon | reverse complement strand
GACCAAGCCGGACGCGGAGACGTGCAGCCCGGCGTGCGCGGCCGAGCGCCAGCGGCGGGTCAGCTCGGCGCGGACGTACCGCATCATGATGTACGTCGCGATCGCCGTGATCCTGATCGTCTTCCTCTCCGAGTTCCGCTAGGAGACCGCCGTGCGCCGGTACGGCCGGGTCGTCCTTGGCGGCACGTTCGATCGGCTGCACGTGGGGCACGAAGCGCTGCTCCGCACCGCGTTCGCGGCGGGGCGCTCGGTCGCCATCGGCGTGACGAGCGACGCCTACCTCGCGGCGCACCCGAAGCCGCGCGGCACGGCGATCGCCTCGGCCGCGACGCGGCGTCGGGCGCTCGCCCGTTGGCTCGCCCGGGAGTATCCTCGTCGCGCCTGGGAGCTGGTTCCGATCGACGACCGGTACGGCGGCTCCGTGGCGCCCGGCGTCGACGCCCTGGTCGTCTCGGTCGACACGCTCGCCGGGGGCCGCGCGGTGAACCGGGAGCGCGCGCGGCGCGGGCACCGTCCGGTCCCGCTGCTCACCGTGCCGCTCGTCCTGGCCGACGACTTGGAACCGGTGAGTTCGCGGCGGATCCGGGCGGGCGAGGTCGACCGCCTCGGCCATCGCGTCGCACCGCTTGCTGTGGGCCTGGAGGCACCGGTCGGAGAGCTCGCCGAGATCCGGGCCGCGGTGCTGCGCGCGTTCCCTCGAGCCGAGATCGCCGTGCGGCATGCCTTGCCGCGTAGCCGAGCTGCGCTGCGGACCGCCGTCGAGGCGGCGCAGCGCGGCCGCGACCTCGGGCTCGTCGTCCGGCCGGGCCGGCACGGCTGGCATGTCGCCGTCCGGAGCCCGCACGCCCGACTCCGAACGGTCGAACTCGCGGGCGCGACGGCGCGCGCCCGGGCGGCTCTGCTCGCGCGGTGGTTGCGGCCCGCCTGAGCGGAACTCCTATCAACGCCGGCACCGATCCGGGGCTCGGCATGGAGACGTACCTCCGCATCACCTTCGACAGCGAGGGCGGCAAGCCGTCCGAAGTCGCGGACCGGCTGCTGCAGGCCGGCTTCGTGCCGACCCACGGCAACTACGACTTCGTCTACGAGTGGCGCGGGAACGCGCCGCGCGACGACGTCCTCGAGCTCGCCGACGCGCTCTCCGAGCAGCTGCGAGGCTTCCGCGTCCTCTTCGAGATCGAGACGGTCTGAGCGGCCCCGGCCCGGGCCTCAATCTTTTATCGAGAACCGGGCTCCGAGCGCCGCCGTGCAGACGTATCCCGTCCGGACGACCCACCGGCGCAACCTCGAGCTCGCCGCGTTGGGGGCGATCGCCCGGGAGCATTTCGACGCCGTGGAGGTCCTCCCGACGGAGGTCCAGGCGTCGTACGGGGCGCTGGAGCGGTTGACCGCCAAGGCCAACGGACGGGCGCTCGCCGTGGACGTCCGGATGAACCCGAAGGTCGACGAGGCGGTCGCGAAGGAGACGATCGCGCGGTACAACCGCTTCCTCGAAGCGATCACCGGCTACTCGTCGAAGGAACGGGCCCGCCGCATGCGGAAATCCGCCGGGGAGTGACCGGCGGCCGTCGACGATGGCGAGCAGCGGGCCGATCCCGACCGGTGCCCGCTCCGAATTGGAGCGGATCCGGCAGGCTGTCTCCGCCCACTTCCCGGTCTACGAGACGCGCGTCGGCCCCCAGTCGGTCCTGTTCGCGATCCACGCGGACCGGTCGACCCTGGAGCGCAGCTTCGAGGCGCTGCGCGTCGAGCTCGCCCGCCTCGGCTACATCCCGATCCTCCGCCGCGAGACCGGCGAAGAGTTCGTCGAGGTGATCCGCCGCCCCCGCCTCGGACCGCGGCGGCCGTGGGTGAACCTCGCCCTGCTCGGAGCGACCGTCGCGACGACGGTGTTCGCCGGCTCGATGCTGTGGCTCTCGTACGTCGGCCGCCTCGTCCTCGAGCCGACGGACGTGCTCTACGGGGCGCTCTACTTCGCGCTGCCGCTGCTCGCGATCCTCGGGGTCCACGAGACGGCGCACTACGTCGTCGCCCGCCGCCGGAACCTCGACGCCTCGCTGCCGTACTTCATCCCGATCCCGCCGCCGTACATCCTCGGGACGTTCGGCGCGTTCATCTCGATGCGCGAGCCGTTCCCCGACCGGAAGGCGCTCTTCGACGTCGGAGCCGCCGGTCCGCTCGCCGGCTTCGCCATGTCGATCCCGATCGCGCTCGGCGGGCTCGCGCTCTCGGTCCACGCCCCGGTGCTGCCCGCGAACTACTGCGGCCCGTCGATCCTCGGGCAGAGCTACGGCAACCTGCTGGTCGGGCCGTCGATCTTCTGGGACTTCCTGAGCGCGTTCTTCCCGTCGTCGATCATCTCGCTCCACCCGCTGGCGCTCGCCGGCTGGGTTGGCATTCTGGTCACGGCGATCAATCTCCTCCCCGCCGGAACGCTCGACGGGGGGCACGTCTTCCGGGCGCTCCTCGGCGAACGGGCGCGGTACGTCAGCTACGCGGCGGCGGCGGCGCTGTTCGGCTTCGGGTTGTTCTACGTCGGCTGGCTGCTCTTCGCGGTCCTCGTGCTCGTCCTGGGGCTCCGGCACCCCCCGCCCCTCAACGACTCGACGCCGCTCGACGCCAAGCGGATCGCCGTGGGAGCCTTGGTCGCGGCGATCCTCGTCACCGGCTTCGTCCTCGTACCCCTGTCGGCCCCGGCCGGACAGTTGCACCTGGATCCGAGGGACGGCACGGTCGTCCCGCCGCCGAGCGGAGCGGCGATCGCCGCGTACCTCAACGCGAGCGTGACGAACCACGACCCGGTCGTCCGGGGACTTCTGTTCACTTTCTCGATCCAAAATGTGTCGGTTAGCCCGAACAAGTACCTGAACGGCACCGCCCTTGCATCTTGGGAGGCGAATGCCTCCTGGACGTTCGTGTTACCCAACGGAAGCCGACTCGCTACCATTCATGGGGCTACGGCGACCCTTCCGTCCGCAGATTACCTGACCGTCTCGGCCGGTGCCACGGTAGTCGGTGAAGTGGAGTTCACAAACTCTCAGAGCGCGGGCTTCGTCGTCTTCGCAGTCGAAGCAAACGAATTTTGCGCCCCCGCAGGTGGAGGAGTCGTATCGTCGGCCTTCCCAACGATTCAGTTCTGAACCGCTCGCCGAAACGCCCAAAACTGTCGGGTCAGGCTGCGGTGCGCCCGCACCGCCGAGTGGTGCGCGAGCGTCCAGCCCACGGGCAACGTCGGCGGCGGCCCGGGACTCACGACGACGAGGCGGCCCCCCGGACGGACCCGCCGGGACCACCGGGCGAGCACCGCCTCGGTGAGCTCGGAGGCGGACGCGCCGCCGGTCCACGACGAACGGCCGTACGGCGGGTCGGTCACGAGGGCGTCGAAAACGGCGGGCCCCGGGGCGAGCTCGACCGTGCGGGCGTCCCCCTCGACCATCGCGTCGGCTTCGATCCCCAGGTGCTGGAAGTTCCGCAGGGCGCCGCGGACCATCGACGCGTCCGCGTCCACGCCGTACACGCGCGCCCCCAGCAACGCCGCCTCGGCGAGCAGGGCGCCGGTCCCGACGAACGGGTCGAGCACCCGGGAGCCGGGCCGGACCGCGGCGAGGTTCGTGGCGGCCCGGGCGAGGCGGGGCGGGAGGGAGACGGGACGACGGAACGGGAGGTGCGGCATCGCCCGCGCTGCCGTCGCGGCCCGGTCGACCGCCGAGACCTCGCGGAACAACCGCCCGGTCCCGTCCCGGCCCGGGTCCCACCAGTACCGCCGGTCGGGGGCGTCGAGGTCGATCCGACCCCCTCCGTCCACGTACGCCTTCCCGAGCCGCCGGACGGCCGGATCCGCCGTGCCTCCGCGCGTGCCGAGCCGGCGGAACGCCGCCGTGGCCCCGTCCCCGCCTTCCCGCGCGGCGGCGTCGACTCCGGCACCCTCGACGGCGAGCAGCGTTCGGCGAGCGAGCGCGAGTCGGCCGGCCAGGATCTTCAACTCCGACTCCGCCGGCAGGAGGACGCGGGTCAGGAGCTCCGGCACGCCCGGTTCCGCGGAGGGTAAAGTTCCCCCGAGCGCGACGGCCGCCCCCTCCAGCTCGCCCACGGCGAGGTCGTGGGCCTCGCCCGACAGCTGCACGAAGCC
>JASHXN010000174.1 GCA_030043505.1 Thermoplasmata archaeon | reverse complement strand
CCTGATCCAGCATCTGAAGGCGCGCGCCGCCGACCACGAGCACCGGCCGCCGGCGAGTCGGAAAGGCTATTAGACCGATGCCGGCTCGGACGCTCCGGTGCCGCCGTAGCTCAGCGGCAGAGCGATCGGCTGTTAACCGAAAGGTCAGCGGTTCGAAAGGTCCGCGGCCGCACGCCGCGCACCCCAAATTCCGCTCGGCGGCGCCTCTCCGACACCGGCTGCGGGCCCGTAGCTTAGCCCGGCTCAGAGCGTCCGGCTCATAACCGGTTGGTCGACGGTTCAAATCCGTCCGGGCCCACTCCTCCCGGAGGTCGACGGTCGCCCCGGCCGGTGCGGGCCGCGACCCGCCCGAAACCAGCGCTACGATCCGGGCGGCTCCGTCGGATCGTCCGAGGGGGCGGCCGGCGGCGGGGCCGACCGGGGTCGGACGATCGAGTACAGGATCAGCGAGAAGCCGACAAGGTCGACGCACGCGCTCACCGTCCACGCGGTCAGCAGGTCGTGGGTCGTCACTTCGTACAGGACGCCGGCGAGCGCGGAAGCGACCGTGACGATCACGAACCCCACCCCCAGGAGCAGGAGGGCGGTCTCGTGCGCGCGGGCGTACGCGCGCAGGCTGGCAAAGGCGATGAGCGCGCCGACGGCGAGCGTCAACCCTTCGACGCCGCGCAGCACCCAGATCGCGTCGAGCCCGGTCACCGCTCCCTCACCTGCCCCCACAGCGCGCGCAACCGGTCGGAGGAGTCCTCCCGCTCGCGCGCGCGGACGATCGCCCGTCCGTCCGCGAACTCGACCTCGACCGCGCGCACTCGGCTGACGTACACTTCCACCTTCCTACCCTCGGGCGTGAAGGCGAGGCGGCTGACGCGCACGAGCCCCGCGCCCTCCAGGTCGTGGAGCTTGCGATAGATCGAGCTCTGCGGCAGGTCGGTGTCGACGACCAGGCGGTGCCCGTCGCGTTCGCCGCGGCTGAGCGCGGCCAGGATCGCCCGCGACACCGGGTCGCCCAGCGCTTCGAGCAGCGCGCGGTCCGGCTCGGGCGAACGCCGGTCGGCCCGAGGCGGTTCGGTCCGACCCTCCACGACCCCCCCGCCCCTCGCGTACCGGCTGCCGGATTATAGGGCCACGGTCGGCATTCGGAGCGGGGCCCGGAACGGGTCCGAGGGTGTGCCCCGGCCGACCCCGACGCCCCCACGAGCGGAGGGCAGTCGGGAGGAGGGTTGAGGCTGCGTCCGATTCCCAGATCCGAGACTCAGCGAGGGGAAGTTCCCGCGCGGCTATGCCGCCCGCCGACTCCTGCGGGTACGGAGGCAGACGATGACCTTCACCGACGACCTGACGCTGGTGCTCGACCTGCTGATCTTGACCGCGTGCACGGTGTTCTACACCGGGTTCATGGTGTGGCTCAACACGAGCCGCCGGGACCTCGTCCGCGCGCAGAGCCACCTCCGCGAGGGGGCGACGTTGCTCGGGGCCCTCGGGGGGGTGCTCGGCGTGGTCGCCTTCTGGGGGGAGTTCACGTGGCCGTTGAGCGAGATCGTGAACGGCACGAACGTGCTTGCGTCGTACGACCTGTTCTTCTTCGACGCGCTGGTGATGCTCGCGATCCTGCTCGTCTCGTTCGCGATCGCCGTGAACCTGCGCCGTCCGACCCACTTCGTCGGCATGCTCGGGGTCGTCACCGGCTTCGGGATCATGTACTACGGCTACCGCGCCTACACGCTGTCGCTGACGCTGGAGCCGCTGGAGACGTTGCTGCTGTACCTCGGGTTCGGCGCGGTCGCGGTCCTCAGCTACCCGGCGACCCTGTACCTCGACTGGTTCGTTGTCGGGCCGACGCAGGCCGACGCCGCCCCGCTCGCCTCGGAGGCGACGCCCCGCTACCCGGCGCTGTGGAACGTGCTGCTCGGCGTGTTCCTGCTCGTCGTCGTGCTCGCCGGGATCGCGGCGCTGTTCTACGGCTTCGACACCGCCTGGGCCCACCTGGCCGCCCCGCCGTAGGCCGAGCTGCGGAGATGGAGGGCATCGACCATGAAGGCGTTCGTCATGCACCGCCTCGGCTCCGTCGGGGTCGTGGACAAGCCTATCCCGGAGCCCGGCCCGAACGACGCTGTTGTCCGCACGACCGCCGCGCTCGTCTGCACGTCGGACACGCACACGGTCCGGGGGGCGATCGGGGAGCGGAACGAGCTGACGCTGGGCCACGAGTCGGTCGGGGTCGTTCACGCCCTCGGCTCCGCGGTCCGGGGCCACCGGGTCGGCGAGCGGGTCGCGGTGAACGCGATCACGCCGTGCTATCGGTGCGAGAACTGCCTGCGGGGGTTCCCGTCGCAGTGCTCGCAGATGCTCGGCGGCTGGAAGTTCGCGAACGTCAAGGACGGGGCGCTCGCCGAGTACTTCCACGTCAACGACGCGGAGGCGAACCTCGCGCCGATCCCCGACGCGGTGCCGGACGAGAAGGCGGTGTACGCCTGCGACATGATGTCGACCGGCTTCGTCGCCGCCGAGCACGCGGCGATCCCTGTCGGGGGGAGTGTGGCGGTCTTCGGCGCGGGGCCGGTCGGCTTGATGGCGATCGTCGGCGCCCGGCTCCGTGGCGCGGGCGAGATCGTCGCGGTCGAGACGGTCCCGAAACGCCAGGAGCTCGCCCGGGCGTACGGCGCCGACGCGGTGGTGGACTTCCGCACGTCGGATCCGGTCGCGGCGATCCTCGCACGCACCGGTGACGGGGCCGGGGTCGACGCGGCGATCGAAGCGCTCGGGTCCGAGGCGACGTTCGCGAACTGCGTCCGGGTCACTCGCCCCGGGGGAACGATCTCGAACGTCGGCTACCACGGGGACGGCGACACCGTCGGCATTCCGCGGCTCGAGTGGGGGGTCGGCATGAGCGACAAGACGATCCGGACCGCACTGTGCCCGGGCGGACGCGAGCGGATGGGCCGGTTGCTCCGGCTGCTCGCGCGGGGCCGGGTCGACCCGACGCCGATGACGACGCACACGTTCCGGTTCGCGGAGGTGGAGCGCGCCTTCCGCATGATGGACCGCAAGGAGGACGGGATCCTCAAGCCGTTGCTCCGGTTCCCGTAGGCGCCGCGGGGCCGCCCTGCGGCGGTCGCGGCGAGAAATACGGCGCCGGCGTCCGGGGGCGATGGCCGCTCCGGGCGCCGGCGAAGGCGCGCCGCGGGCGGACGGGCCCGGGCGGCGGATCCCGGCTGACGTCTGGACGATCTCCGTCACCAGCCTGTTCTCGGACTGGTCGTACGAGATGGTCCTGCCGATCGTCCCGTTCTTCCTCGCGTTCACGCTCGCGGCCTCTCCGTTCCTGGTCGGTCTGGTCGACGGAGCGGCCCAGTTCGCCCAGAGCGCTGTCCAGACGGTCGCCGGGGGCCGCTGGGCGAGCGGCCCGTCGCGTCGGCTCCACGGCGCCTACGGCTACCTGGCGACCACCATCGGCCACGGGCTCCTGGCGGTCGCGGTCGTGTGGCCGCAGGTGCTGCTCCTGCGGGTCAGCGCCTGGCTCGGCCGCGGCTCGCGACAGCCGATCAAGAAGGCGATCGTCTCGAACGCCACCTCGGCGGAAGCCCAGGGGGTCGCGTTCGGGCTCGAGCAGGCGATGGATTCGCTGGGCGCCGTGCTCGGGACCGCGACCGCCGTGGCGCTCTTGCTGTACGGCGGGCTCGGCGCGTTCCGGGAGATCTTCGCCGTCAGCGCGATCCCCGGCTTTGTCGCGGTCGCGGTGCTGCTGCTGTTCGTCCGCGACCGGCGCTCCCGGGCCGGAGCGGCCTCCCCCGTCGCGCGCGCCGGCTGGTCGAGCTTCCCGGTGGCGTTCCGGCGGTTCCTCGTCGCCGAGGCGGTCTTCGGCCTCGGATACTTCTCGATCCTCCTCGCGCTGCTGCGCGTCGGCGAGGAGCTGTTGCCGAGCTCGGGCGGCTCCCGTGCGGCGGCGGTCGTCGCCTCCCTGCTGCTGTACCTGCTCTACAACCTCGTCTTCGCGGGCCTGTCGTTCCCCGTCGGCCGATGGGTCGACCGGCTGCCGAGCGTCGGGCTCGTCGCGCTGTCGTTCGCAGTGTTCGCGCTCGTCGACCTGTTCCTGATCGGGAACCTGGGCCTGCTCGGCGGGATCCTGGCGTTCACGGTCGCGGGGATCCAGGTCGCCCTCCAAGGGGTCGCCGAGTCGGCGTGGGTCGGCCGCCAAGTGCCGGCGGAGGTCGCCGGCGGGGCGTTCGGCTGGCTCGGGTTGATCCAGGGGATGGCGGTGCTCGGGGGGTCGCTGCTCGCGGGGGCGCTCTGGACGTACTCGACCGCCGCCCTCGCCTTCGAGGTCTCGGCGGTACTCTCCCTGGTCGGGGCGGCCCTCTTGCTGCCGGCGCACCGGGCGGCGCTGCGGACCCCGGCCCGGGGTGCGGCGCTGCCGGACGGATGACGAACCGGCGAGCAGCTATCCGGCGAGCCGGTCGAGCACCTTCAGGGCGGTGAGCGTGACGAACCGGCTCGGCCCGCCCGCCTCTTCGAGCACCAGCGGGGTCGGCCGATCCTTCGGATGGCGCTCGTACCACGCCGCCATCCCTCCTTCAACATCCGGATGCTGGGCGTCGAGGTTCCATCGGCCGTCGCGGCGGCGTTTCTGACGCAGGAGATCGACGGCGAACCGGAGCCGCGGGTCGCTCCCGTAACCGAGCGCCGTCAGCAGGTCGAGGCCAACGAGCACGTCGTAGTAGTAGTGGACCGGGAAGTGGAACCGCGACCACGGGGCGTACTCCGCCCCCTGTCGATGCAGCTCCCGTTCGAGGAAGAAATCGGCGGCGCGTTCGACGGTCTCCCGCATCGCGCCGCTCCACTTCGCGCGGGGGTACGCCGCGAACGCGCTCAGTCCCTCCCACGAGTCGAGGTTCCGCCCCCGTCCGAAGCACGACCAGCCCCCCTTCGGGTCGGCCGTCTCCACGAGCCACTCTAGGCTGTGCCGGATGCGCGAGTCGTC
>JASHXN010000173.1 GCA_030043505.1 Thermoplasmata archaeon | reverse complement strand
CGTACCGGACCCGCGCCCGACTACCCGCCGGACCGGACCGACCACGTCTGCAGCCCTTCGGGCTCTAGGGCGAAATCTTCGACCCGGCCCCCGGCCGCCTGGACCGCCTTCTGGACCTTGGCGCGGCGGGCGAAGTCGCAGAAGAGCAGCAGATATCCGCCCCCGCCCGCGCCGACCAGCTTGCCGCCGAGCGCCCCCGCCTCCCGGGCCCGTGCGTAGAACGCGTCGATCCGGGGGGTGGTGATCGCGTCGGTGAACTTCTTCTTCAACTGCCAGCCTTCGTCCAGCAGCCGCCCCATCTCGTCGAGGTTCCCGCGGAGCAGCTCGTTCTTCATGTCGACCGCGAGCCGCTTCGTCGCGTCCATCGCGGCGACCGTGTCGCCCCGCTTCTCGACGTAGCTCTGCGTCTGCTGCTCGATGATGTCGTTCGAGTAGTGGCTCGTCCCCGTGTAGCAGAGCAGCAGGCGGTAGGCGAGTTCGTTCAAAACGTCCGGATTGATCTTCAGCGGGTTGACGATCGTGCGGTGCGCCCCGAACTCCATGAAGTTGAAGCCGCCGAACGCGGCGGCGTACATGTCCTGACGTCCGCCCTTCATGCCGAACTCGCGCCGCTCGATCTCGTAGGCGAGCTCCGCGACCTCGTACGACGTCCACGGCTGCCGGAGGTAGCGCTGGAACGCCCCGACCAACGCGACGACCATCGTCGAGGAACTCCCGAGCCCGGTGCCGGGAGGGGCATCCGAGTGGAGGAACAGCTTCAGCGACTCCGCCTCCGTCCCGCCGTTCGCGGGCCGCCGCAGGACCCGCAGCGCGGCCTTCACCAGGTCGAGCTCGCCGGTCTCCTCGAGGAAGTCGGAGGCCTTCTCGTAGTTCGCGCTGACGTTGTAGTCGAGCGACTCGACCCCGACCTTCCCCGCGCCGTCGGGGATCGACTCGAGCGTCGCGTAGGCGAACTTGTCGATCGTGCAGTTCAGGACCGCCCCGCCCTTCTCCTCCGGATACGGCGAGACGTCGGTGCCGCCCCCGGCGAAGCTGATCCTCAGCGGAGCCTTGCTCCGGAACATCCGCATCGGCGGGCCGACGAGCCCGGCGAGACCCTTAACGCTTGGTAAGTGCGCGGCCGCGGGCGACGCCTCCGCCCCCGACCCGCGCACGGTCGCTCGACCCGGTCGCCCGGATCACGCCGCCGAAACGTGGACGCTCAGGCCCGGGGCGAACCGGTGGAGCCACGCGAGATGGAGCCCTTCGACGAGCGCCCAACCGACCGCCGCCACGACGGCGATCCGCTCGAGGCCGCCGGCCCCCAGACCCAGGGTGAAGCGGCTGGCGGAGAGGATGCCGGCGCCCAGGACGACCGCGCCGCTCACCAGCGTGTACGCCGCGGAGATGCGCCAGCGTCCGTGCTGGTGCATCGCGGTCGACACGACCACCAGCCCGATCCCGACGGCCGCCACGGCGAGATACACCGCGATCGAGACCGACGAGGCGGGGACGGATCCGGAAACGAAGAAGAGCGCCCCGGCGACGACCGCCGCGACGGAGCCGGTGAGGAGCACGAGGAGCCCCAGCCCGCGGCTCGGGCGAGGGTCGAACGCGCCCCAGGCGAACAGCAGTCCCAGCGTCGCGAGGGCCCCCAACGCGACCAACGAGCCGTCGAAGACGGCGGCCCACGGCGCGGGGGCGCCGTGCAGCGAGGTCACGGTCGTGGTCCACGGGTCGAAGCTCGGGTACTGGTTCTGGACCCACAGCAGGACCGCCAGGAACTGGGCGGCCGCCGCGGCCAGCAGAACGCCTCCGGTCCGTACCGGACGGGGCACTAGCGGGGTTTCGGCCGACATGCGAGACACCGGCCGGGCGCTCGCGCGCTCCTCCCGTATAAGACCCGGCGTTCGACCGGCAGCCCCGGGGGGTCGACCGGCGTATAACCCCGGAAAGGGTCGACGCCCGATGCCCCGCTACCCCCGCGGACCGAAGCTGACCGTCGACGCCGTCTGGGTCGACCGGGGCCGGCTGCTGGTCGTACGACGTGGCCGTCCTCCGTTTCGAGGATGGTGGGCCCTTCCGGGGGGCTTCGTCGAGCCGGACGAATCGGTCGAGCAAGCGGTCGTCCGGGAGGTGTTCGAGGAGACGGGCCTCAAGGGCCGGCCCGGGCGCATCGTGGGGGTCTATTCGGAACCGGGGCGGGATCCGAGAGGACCGACGGCCACGGTCGCGTTCGAGCTCCGGGGGCGGGCGACGTCGCCCCGCGGTGGCGACGACGCGGCCGACGCACGCTGGCTACCGATCCGCGAGGCGGCTCCCCTCGCCTTCGACCACGGGCGGATCGTTCGGGACGCGGTCCGAACGATGGGGGAGGCCTCCCGTCGGGGGAGGGACGGCGGGCGCCGTCGGTAGGGGACGCGAGGCAGGAGTCGGTGACGCGCCGCGCGAGTAGCTCAGCACCGCGCCGACGCAGAGGATCCCCGCGCACCCGAGCAGGGCGGCATGGATCCCGCCCAGGAACGCTCCGCCGCTCGCCCCCAGCGTGTTCGTCCCGAGGAACACCTCGGACGCGAGTTGCTTGGAGACGCTGGCCGAGGCGATCGACAGCGCGACGACGAAGCTGAGCAGGGCGCCCATGTTCGTGAGGGTCGCCCTCAGGCCGCTGATCGACCCGAAGCTCCGCGGGGACGCCTGGCTCATGATCGCGGTGTTGTTCGCCGGGAAGAACATCCCGGTCCCCACCCCGCTGACCGCCGAGATGATCGGGATCCACCCGAGCCAGGTCGTCAGCGTCAGCCGGTCGAACGCGAGCACGCCGACGATCAGGAGGAGGAAACCGGCCGTCGCGAGACCCCGGGGCCCGAGGCGATCGACGTACCGGCCCGTGATCGGACCGGCGAGCGCCCCGACGAGATAGCCGGGGACGAGCAGCAGCGACGAGTCGAGCGGGGTGAGGTCCCGGATCCCCTGGAGGTAGAGGGTGAGCAGGAAGACGACCGAGAGGTTCCCGAGCGCCTGCAGGAACCCGGCGATCAGCGAGAACCCTAGCATCCGCTGGCGGAGCTCGCGGACGTCGAGCATCGGCATCGGCATGTGCAGCTCGACGTAGACGAACACCGGCAGGAGCACGAGCCCGATCGCCTCCAGCGAGAGATTGCGCAGCGACGAGCCGAAGACCGCGACCTCGATGGCGCCGTAGCAGATCAGCCCCAACGCCACCGAGAAGATCGCGAACCCGGGAAGGTCGAGCGCCACCCGCGTCCGCGGGGATTTCGGCAGGGTCCGGAGCCCGAGCGCGACGGAGAGGATGCCGATCGGGATGTTGATGAAGAAGTTGTACCGCCACCCGAGCGCGGTCGTGATCACGCCGCCGAGCAGGATCCCGAGGATCGCGCCGACGCTCCAGCCGAAGACGAGGAAGCCGAACGCCCGTCCCCGTCGTTCCGGCGGGAAGACGTGGGCGATCAGGGCGCCCGCGTTGGCGAACATGATCGCCCCGCCGATCGCCTGGACGACCCGGGCGCCGATCAGGAAGACATCGGTCGGAGCGAACCCGCACAGCGCCGAGCCGATCGTGAAGATCCCGAAGCCGGCGTTGTAGACGAGCCCCCGACCGAGCAGGTCGCCGAAGCGGCCCGCCTGGGTCGTTAGCGCCGCCGTCACCAGCAGGTAGGCGAGGATCGTCCAGATGATCGTGCCGAGCGGCGAGCCGAGGTCGCGGCTCATCGTCGGCAAGGCGAGAATGACGATCGTGCTGTCGACGGCGACCATCACCGTCCCCAGCGTGGTCAGGAGCAGGACCGCCGACTCCTGGCGGGAGTTCGACGGGGAAGTGGACGCGGCCACGGGCGTTCGATGCCTCGGCCGTCCGTCGTCCGG
>JASHXN010000172.1 GCA_030043505.1 Thermoplasmata archaeon | reverse complement strand
TTGACGACGATCGCGCGATCGCTCCGCCCCCAGAACGAGACCGCCGGTCCGTCGTAGACGATCTCCTCGTACACCTCGTCCGAGACGATCGTCAGGTCGTGTCGGTCGGCGAACGCGCTGAGGCGGTCGACCGTCGCCTTGGGGAACACGGCCCCCGTCGGGTTCGAAGGACTGTTGACGACGATCGCGCGCGTCCGGGCCGTCACGAGCCCCTCCAGCTCGTCCAGATCGGGCTGGTACCCCCGGGCCGCCTCCAGGCTGTACGGTACCGGGACCGCGCCGGCGAGCCGCGCGTGCGGAGCGTACAGGACGAAGCCGGGGTTCGGCACCAGAACCTCGTCGCCGGGATCGTAGAGCGCGAGCGCGATCGCCATCAACCCCTCGGTCGCGCTGCCGGTGACGAGGACGTTCTCGCGGGTGGTCGCCGGCTCCCGATCCCGGTACTTCTCGGCGAGCCGCTCGCGGAGCTGCGGAAGGCCGGCCGAGGGGCCGTAATGGTTGCGCCCGGCCCGCACCGCCTCGCACAGCGCCTCCACCACCGCGGGCGGCGGATCGAAGTCCGGCTCCCCGAGCCCGAGGTTGATCGAGTTGGGAGGGGCGGCTTCGAACATCTTGCGGATGCCCGAGATCTCCACCTCGCGGGCGCGCAGGGCGACCATCGGCGCGCGGCGACGCCGGCCGCCGCTCATTATCGTTGCTGACACGACCGGGATCGCGCCCCGGGTGGAGGCCGGCGGACGCGGCGGGACGGGGCTTTTCTACCCGGGGGATTCCCCGGAGGAGGGTCGAACCGTGCCCGTCGTCGTCGTCGTCGGGGCGCAGTTCGGGGACGAGGCGAAGGGGAAGGTCACGGACTACCTCGCCGGGGGCGCGAAGTACGTCGTCCGTACCGGCGGAGGGCCGAACGCCGGCCACTCGATCCACCTCGCCGAAGGGACAGTGGTCCTGCACCAGGTCGCGTGCGGCGTGCTGCGGGCGGGGTGCGTCGGCGTCAGCGGTCCCGGGATGGTCGTCCAGCCGATGAAGCTGGACGAAGAGATCGTGGAGCTGGAACGTCGCGGCTTGCTCAAGGGCGAGTTGGTCGTCTCGGACCGGGCGCACGTGCTCCTGCCGTGGCACGAGCGGGAAGATGTCTGGCAAGACCAGCTCCGCGCGCACCAGAACCCGGCCGAAGCGCTCGACACGACGAAGACCGGCATCGGGCCGGCGTACGCCGACAAGGCGGCCCGGTTCGGGATCCGCATGGCGGACCTGCTGCGGCCGGGACCGCTTCGCGAGAAGCTCCAGCTGTTGTATGCGACCAAGGGCCACCTAACGGACCTGCCTCCGGTGGAGGAACTTGCCGCCCGCCTGTCGGAGGTGAGCGCACGGCTCGCGCCGTACGTTCGGCCGACCGAGACGATGCTCTGGACGGCCCTCGATCACGGCGAGACGGTCCTGCTCGAAGGAGCCCAGAGCGCGCTGCTCGACGTCGATTTCGGCACCTATCCGTTCGTCACGAGCTCCCATCCGACGAGCGCGGGCGCGCTCGTCGGGAGCGGGCTGCCTCCGACCGAGGTCACCGCGGTGGTCGGGGTCGCCAAGGCGTACGCGACCCGCGTGGGCACCGGCCCGTTCCCCACCGAGCAGAGCGGCGAGGTCGGCGATTTCCTGCGCAGGGTCGGGGGAGAGCGCGGCGCCACGACCGGTCGCCCCCGTCGGTGCGGTTGGCTCGATCTGGTGATGCTCCGGTACGCCGCCCGGCTCAACGGCTTCACCTCGTTCGCGATCACGAAGGCGGACGTCCTGGGGGGCCTGGACGAGGTGCCGGTCTGCAACCAGTACCTCATGCCGGACGGCAGCACGGTGCGGGATGTCCTGCCCTCTCACGCGGACGAGCTCGCCCGGGCGCAGCCGGTCTACGAGCGGTTCGAGGGATGGCCGGAATTCCACGAACGGACGAAAGAGCGGCTCCGACACGAAGGGGGCCGGGCTCTCCCGGGCACGCTGCGCCAGTTCCTCGACCACATCGCGGGGGAGACCGGCGTACCCGTCGAGTTTGTCGCCTACGGACCCCGGCGGGAGGAGACGGTCCGTCTCGAGATCACGGGCACCGCCGGACAGCGCTCGTCGGTGGTCGCCTGGAACGGCTAGACGGTCGTGGAGTTCTCGACCGCCTACCTCTACGCGGCCCTGGCCGTCGGGTGGGGAGCCGGTCGACTGCTCCCCTCGGCTCGGGCCCGGGTGTCGCGGGCGACGTTCGGCGCCGTGCTCCTGCTGCTCGGGCTGCTGGGCGCATCGTTCCGGGGCCTGACCGGAGCCGAGCTCGCCGGTGTGCTGCCGTCGGCGGTCGCCTTCGCGATCGTCGTCTTGGCGGCCACGATCGGCGCCTACGGACTGCTCAGCCGGCTCGTGCGGCCGGACGGTCCCTCGGACACGTCCGGAACGCCGCCGCCCCCGGAACGAGTGCCGTCGAGCGCGCTCGTCCTCGCAGCGCTGGTCGCCGGGTACGGGATCGGTCGGGCGGTCACCTTTCCGGCCGCCTCCGCCGTGCCGTGGGCGTTGGCCCTGCTCCTCGGCATGATCGGCTTTGGGCTGGAGCTGGCGTGGGAACCGATGCGACGGGCGTGGCTTCCGATCTCCGCCGCGGCGGTGGGCGCGGCGGTCGGGGGCGGGGTCATGGCGATCGCTCTGCGCCTGGGGGCCCCCGTGGCGTGGGGAACTTCGTTCGCGTTCGGTTGGTACAGCCTGGCGGGGCCCGCGGTCGCGACCCGTTTCGGCGTGACCGTCGGTCTGTTCGCCTTTCTGGCAAACTACCTCCGAGAACTGTTCACGATGCTGCTCGCTCCGTTCGTGGGGCGGCGGCTGGGGGGCGAAGGGCTCTCGGCGGCCGGTGGCGCCACCGCGATGGACACCACGCTGTACTTCGTCGTCCGCCACGGGGACGCGAGAGCCGGTTCCCTCGCGCTCGCGACCGGCCTCGCGCTGACGGTCGCCGCCGGTCTCATCGTGCCGGCGCTGGTTGCTCTCTAGAACCCTTATGGGACGGGGCGGTTCGACGGCGCTCGGGCTCGTAGTCCAGCGGTGAAGACGTCGCTCTCACACAGCGAAGATCGCCGGTTCGAATCCGGCCGAGCCCATCCGACGGGGTCATCTTGGCGTCCGCCGTCCCAGTGCGCCCGGCTCCGTCCGGCGGCGCAAGTGGCGAAGAGACGAGAGTGAGCGGGGACCCGGGCGCCGGCGCATCCGTCCTCGTTCGCCGCATTCGGTCCGAAGATTCGACGGCGTGGCGAGCGATGAGACTTCGTATGCTACGCGTAGATCCGGCGGCGTTTGGAGAGACCTTCGAACATGCGTCACAGCAGCCCGACTCCTACTGGGCCGACTGGGCGAACCGGGCCGCCACGTCTACCGATGCGTGCTCGATGCTCGCCCTCGAGGCAGAGGCAGGGCTCGTGGGCCACATCGGCTCGATCTGGAAGGACGGCCTCACCTCGTTGGGCGCAATGTGGGTAGAGCCCGCCTACCGGAGGAGGGGCGTCGGCCGACGGCTCCTGGACGCCATTCTAGCCTGGGCCGACGAGGCTCATCCCACGTCTGCGGTTCGGCTCGGGGTCTTTCCGACGCAGGAGGCAGCGGTGCGGCTC
>JASHXN010000171.1 GCA_030043505.1 Thermoplasmata archaeon | reverse complement strand
CGGCGCTGCGCGCGGCCGCGGAGCGCTTGGTCCGGGACGTGCCCGACCCCGTGCTGTACGCCCGCGTCGACTTCCTCCCGTCCGAGGACGGAGGTTGGGTGCTGAGCGAGCTGGAGCTGATCGAACCCGACCTGTTCCTCCGGGTCGAACCTGCGGCTCCGCGGCGGTTCGCCGCGGCGATCCGGGCATGCCTCGCTCGCCGGGACAGGGCCCCGGCCCGCACCCCCCTGGGCGAGGCCGGCCCCCCGCGGCCGGGCAGCTGAGGAGCGAACCGGTCACCAGATCTCGGCGCGCCGACGCTCGTCCTGGCGCATCGCCGACCCTTCCGGGATGGCGAACGCCTTCCAGAACTCGGGAAGGTTCGCGAGGACCCCGTTGACCCGGAACTCCCCGGGGGAGTGGGGGTCGACCGCGAGACGGCGGCGCAGCTCCTCCGGCCGGGCGTTCCCGCGCCAGATCTGCCCGTACGAGAGGAAGAACCGTTGCTCGGGCGTGAACCCGTCGATGCGATCGCGGCGGGTGCGTCCGTCGGCCAAGCGGCGCTGCAACGCCTCGTAGGCGAGGCTCACGCCGCCGAGGTCGGCGATGTTCTCGCCGGCCGTCAGCGCCCCGTTCAGGTGCTCGCCCGGCAGCGGCTCGAAGCGCGAGTACTGCTCGATGAGCTTGCCCGCGCGCCGCCCGAACTCGCGGGCGTCCGAAGGCCCCCACCAGTCGACCAGGTTCCCGTCGGCGTCGAACTTCCGACCCTGGTCGTCGTAGCCGTGCGTCATCTCGTGCCCGATCACGACGGCGATCCCGCCGTAGTTGACGGCGTCGTCGATCGTGGGGTCGAAGAACGGAGGTTGGAGGATCCCGGCGGGGAAGAAGATCTGGTTCTGCGTCGGGACGAAATGCGCGTTCACGGTCGGCGCGGTCATGTGCCACTCGTCCCGGTCGACGAGACGGCCGACCCGCGCGAGCTGCCGGGCCGCCTCGAACGCGCGGGCGCGCCGGACGTTGCCGGCGTAGTCGGTCGGGGTCAGTCGGAGGCCCGCGTACCGCCGGAACGTGGCGGGGTGCCCGACCTTCGTCGTGAACCGGGCGAACTTCGCCCCGGCGCGCGCCCGAGTCGTGGGGGTCATCCAAGGGACCCGGCGCAGGCGGTCGGCGAGCACGTCCCGGAGGTCGTCGACGAGCTCGAGCATCTTCGCCCGGGTCCGGGGAGGAAAGTGGCGACGGACGTACAGGCGGCCGAGCGCCTCGCCCAGCAGGTGGTCGATGACCACCGCGGCGCGGCGCCACGGCGGCTCCGGCCGCGGTTGGCCGAGCAGCCGGCGGTGGAAGAAGTCGAAATCTTCCCGCTCCGTCGCCGTATCCAGGAACGGGGCGGCGTCGTGGAGGATCTGCCAGCGAAGGTACGATCTCCAGACGCCGAGGGGTCGCGCGGCCGCGAGCCGGTTCAGGGCGTCAAAGAACTCGGGCTGGCCCACGACGACCCGCCGGAGCCGCCCCACGCCGAGCTCGCGGAGGTAGTCGGCCCAACGGAGCCGGGGGTACCGACGGGCGAGCTGCGCCGGGGACATCCGGTGGTAGTTCTTCGTCGGCTCCCGGAGCGCGACCCGGTTCCGCGACGCCCGGGCGATCTCCGTTTCGAAGCGGAGCACTTCCCGGGCGGTCCGGCGAGCCGCGGGGGCGGCGTCGCCGGCCCGACGGAGGAGGCGCTCGATGTGCCGTTGGTACGCCCGGCGGACCGCCGCGAACCTCCGGCTCAGGTAGTACTCGCGATCCGGCAGCGCCAGGCCGCCCTGCCACAGATAGAGCGCGTAATGCCGACTGTCCCGCTCGTCGGGCACGGCCGCGGTCTCGAACAGGCCGGAGCCGCCGAGCCGATGGAGCCGACCGAGCAGCCCGGGGACGTCGGCGACGGCCCCGAGGTCGCCGACCCGGCGCAGGTCGTCCGCGACGGGAGCGATCCCCGCGCGATCGCGGGCGCGCACGTCGAGCGCCGACCGGTAGAACGTCCCGACCTTGCCGTCCGGCCCGGGTCCGGGTCGGCGCGCCGCCTCCTCGAGGATCTTCCGGAGCAGGAGGAAGTTCCGCTCGCGGAGCTCGTCGAACCCGGACCAGCGAGCCTGGTCGGCGGGCGTCGGATGGGCGTCGATCCACCCTCCCGAGGCGTACCGGTAGAAGCTGCGCGACGGAGGCTCGGCCCGGTCCATCTTCGCGACCGAGAACCGGATCGAGGCGGCGCCCCCGCGGACGGAGCGGGGCGAACGCACCGGGCCGCCCATCCTGTTCGACCCCCGGTCGGGCGCGAGACGTCGGCGATAATGAGCCCCTCGCCCGCTCGACGTGGGCGCGGCCGGCCGTCGTGCGGGTGCGAATTCCCCGCCCGGCGTCGGTCCCTATTTAGACCCCCCGCGCTGTCGCGGGCGAGATGGCCCACGGCGTCGGATTCTCCGACCAGTGGCGGAAGGCGGAGCGCGAGGAGCGCGACCGTCTTCGAGCGCTGGAGACACGGCTCGATGCGCTGCAGGGGCAACGCCGCCAACTCCTCGGCGAGGTCCGAGCCCTCTCGTCCCGCCAGCACGAGCTGTACGACCAGCACCAGGGACCGCAGGCGGCCGCGGAGCGGCTGTACCACGAATCCGGGGAGCTCGGACGTCAGCTAGGGCACCTCCGGCGGTCGGTCGAGAAGGCCCGGCAGGGGCTCGAAGACGCGGTGATCCGACGCCGCGAGCTCGTCCTCACGTTCGACCGGAACGAGCGGTTGAACCCGGAGCAGGTCCGCCGGGAGATCGCCGAGCTGGAGCTGCGGCAGCAGACGCGGGCGCTCCCGATCGAAGAGGAGAACGCGTTGATCGCGGAGCTCCGCCGGAAGTCGAAGGCGCTCCAGGAGTTCGAAGCCCGCAAGGAGCTCGCCGCCAAGCACGTCCAGCAGCGGCAGGAGGCGGACGCGGCGATCGTCGCCGCCCGCGGCGAGATCGACAAGATCCTCAAGGAGATGGATCAGGTCCGCGGCGAACGCGACAAGCGCAAGGGGGAGATCCCCGCCAGCCTGGAGGCCGCCGGGGCCGCCGTCGCCGAGATGCGCGCCGCGGGACGGAGCCGGGCGGAGTTGATGGCCCAGGTCGACGCGCTGAGCCGCGACATCGCCGAGGTCGAGCGGGAAGGACGGGAGCTCCTGGCGAAGCTGCGGGCGCGCCAGGAGGCGGCGCGCGAGATCCTGGAAGAGTACTCGCGCCCGTTGCCGACGGCTTCGGGGAAGCCCGCCTCCTCCCCGTGACCGGAGCCTCCCGGGCCCGAGCGCGAAGCTCCGGCGACCCGGAGAGGAGGCCGCGCCGATGAAGGTCGTACTGTTCGGCGCGACCGGGATGGTCGGCCAGGGAGTGCTGCGCGAGTGCCTCGAGGCGCCGGACGTCGCCGCGGTCCTCTCGGTGGCGCGTCGGTCGGTCGGCGCGACGTCCCCGAAGTTGACGGAGCTGCTGCGGGAGGACCTGTTCGACCTCGGTCCCGTCGCCGAGCAGCTCTCCGGCTACGATGCGTGCTTCTTCTGCCTCGGAGTCTCCTCGGCCGGTCGCTCCGAGGCGGAGTACCGGCGGGTCACCTTCGACCTCACGATCTCGGTCGCCCGGCTTCTCGCCGAGCGGAACCCAACGATGGTGTTCACCTACGTCTCGGGCGCGGGGACGGACCCGGCGGGTCGGGCGATGTGGGCCCGAGTGAAGGGGGAGACCGAGAACGAGCTGCTCCGGATGCCGTTCCGCGCGGCGTACATGTTCCGGCCGGGGGTGATCCGGGCGATGCACGGCGAGCGCTCCGGCACCCGGGGCTACCGGATCGCCTACACGCTCCTGCTGCCGATCGTCCTGCTCGTCGCGGCGGTCGCCCCCTCGTCGGTGACCACGACGGTGAACCTAGGTCGGGCGATGCTGAACGCGGTCCGGCGCGAGGCGCCGAGCCGCTGGCTGTCGACGCGTCAGATCAACGAGCTCGCCCGGTAGCGGTCGTCGCGGCCGGCCCGTTATCGGGACGGGCACCGTGGGGCCCCCGATGTCCCGCGTCCGGTCGGTGCGACGCCTCGCCGAGTTCGACCGGCGGTCGTTCGCCTCCTTCGAGCGGTCCGTCCGGCGGCTCGGCTGGAAGTTCGCGAGCGCCCGCCGCGAGACCGGCCACCCGTCCGTGAAGGACACGCTCGTGCACGTGCTCAACGTCCGCGAAGCGTGGCTCGTCGCCGCCGCCGGCAAGCGTTGGGAGGTGTTCGACGCGCCCGGTCGTCGGCCGGCGGAGATCGGATCGTTCGCCCAGCTCGCCGCGTATCGTCGCAGGGTGTGGGAGCCCGTCGACGTCCTGCTGGACCGCCTGACGGAGCGCGGGCTCGACGGCCGGGTCCGGGTTCCGTGGATGCCGGGGCGCTACACGCTGGAAGACGCCTTCTTCCAAGCGTCGTTCGAGCAAGCCCACCACCTGGGCGAGGTGATCGCGATCTACTGGCAGGAGGACCGGACCCCGCCGCAGATGATGTGGGTCCCGCTGCTGACCCGCTCTCGCGTGAGCGTCCGTTGACCGGAGCGTCCGGGGCCGGTCGGCGCCGTGGCCTATAGTGAAGAATATATTCTAAATCGATTGACTATATATTTGCGCCTCGGCCTAAGATGGCCGTATGTCGATAGGAACCCAGGGCCGGACGTCGGCCCATCCGACCGGAGCCGTCCGCCCAGGCCGAAGCCCCCGCACGCCCCCGTCCACCCCCGACGCCCCGGTAGCGTTCGAGCCGAACCCCCGGTCCGGTCCCGCGCTCCGGGTCGTCGCCGACCCGGACGATCCCCCCGAGCACCTGTTCCGCCGGCTCCTCTCCGCCTACCTCGGCGGCGTCGGGATCCTCGAGGTCGTGGAAGCGCCGGCGCTCTCGCGCGGGACGTGCGAGGTCGCCCGCGAGTTCGCCCGCCGCACCCGCGGCTCGCAGCTCGACACGGGGGAGCGGCGGCGGCTCACGATCACGCTCCCGCCCGCGCCCGCGTCGGAGTCGGTCGACCGGCTGGTGCGCCGGCTCGGGGCGCAGGTCGTGCAGTTCCACCGGGACGCCGTCGAGAGCTGGCGGGGGCTGCCGCTCGGGGACGAGGACCTCTGGGACCGGAAGGACGACGAGATCGACCGGGAGGCGTGGTACCTGGAGCGGATCCTGGCCCTCGCGGAGACGGCGGTCGACCCGTCCCCGCGCGCCACGACGGTCGCGTTCACCGTGGCGCGGAGCCTCGAGCGGATCGGCGACCACGCGGTCGCGCTCGGGGAAGCCGGACGGCGGCTCGCGAGCCAGGACGGGGCCGGCCCGTTGCTCTCGGAGCTCCGGCAGTTCCACGACCAGGCGCTCCACCACCTCGAGGAGGTGCTCGCCAGCCCGGACGGCTCGCAGGCGAACGAGCTGCTGGACGTCGGCGAGGCGCTGGCGGTCGCGGGACGGACGCTCGCCGAGCGGCTGCTGCCGGCCGTCGGAGACCGCTCGATGTCCCCGGCGAGCGCCGCCGCCGTCGGGCGAGCGCTCGAAGCGATCGGCCGGACGGTCGCCTACAGCCAGGACATCGCCCAGGCGTTCTTCGACCGGGCGATCGTTCCGCGGCGGGGTACCGCCCGAACGGACGAGGTCGTTCCGGTCGCCTCGTAAGCCGCGGGCCCGAGACCGGGTCCGGGGCCCCGGACTCCATAGTCTTACGGAGTCGGGACCCCGGGGCCGAAGCCCTTTTACCCGTCGCCCGCCGGTGAGCGGTTCCCGCGAGTTTCCATGCACCGGACTCCTCCTGCGCCCCCCGTCACGCGGATCGTGGTGGTCCGTCACGGACCGGCCGAGCCCCGGGACCCGGCCCGGTGGCCGAACGACGATCGGCGACCTCTCACCTCGAAGGGTCGGAGCCAGACCCGCCGCGCCGCCCGGGGCCTGGCCCGCATCGCCGCGCCGGTCGACCGCCTGGTGACGAGCGCCGCCGACCGGGCCGCGAAGACCGCCGAGATCGTCGCCGGGGCGCTCACCTCCGTCCCCCGCCTGGAGACGTGGGCCGAGCTCGCCCCCGGGAACCTGCCGGACCCGATCTTTGACCGCCTGCGCCGCTCGACGAAGCCGGGCGAGGAGGTCGTCCTCGTCGGCCACGAGCCGACGCTCGCCGAGTTCGTCGGAATGGCGCTCGTCGGGGACGGCGTGAACGTCGTCCATCTGACCCGGGGCGGCGCCGCCTGCCTCGAGTTCCCGGGCAAGATCCGCCCGGGGGCGGGCAAGTTGCTCTGGCTGTTCACCCGCAAGCAGCTGTCGAAGCGGGACGCCTAGCGTCCCGCCCGGCGGCGGACCGCCCCGCGGGGGCCGTACAGCGGGGCGACCAGCGCGAGGACGTCCTCGTGGACCTGCTCGGGGGCCCGGTTCGCGTCGACGACGGCGAAGTCGTACTCCCGCCCCATCCACTCGAACTCGCGGGAGAGGCGGTCCTGGTAGAGGAAGAAGCTCTCGAAGAGGTCGCGCGACAGGCACAGGTCCATGCCGCTCTCCCAGTAGTCGAGGCTGCCGTACTTCGCGATCGC
>JASHXN010000170.1 GCA_030043505.1 Thermoplasmata archaeon | reverse complement strand
TCGACGCACGCGTGCAGCTCGCGGATCAGGTCGGCGATGTGCCCGGAGAGGGGCCGGACCTCGATCGGGGGGTCGACCAGGCCGGTCGGCCGGATGATCTGCTCGACGAGGCCGTGGGAGGCTTTCCGCTCGAACGGCCCGGGGGTCGCCGAGACGAACACCGCCTGCGGGACCTTCGCGAGGAACTCGGGGAACTTCAGCGGGCGGTTGTCCCGGCAGGACGGCAGGCGCCAGCCGAACTCGACGAGGTTGTCCTTGCGGCTGCGGTCGCCCTTGTACATCCCCTCGAGCTGGGGGACCGCCACGTGCGACTCGTCCAGGAAGACCAGGAAGTCGTCCGGGAAGAAGTCGAGGAGCGTGTACGGCGGCTCCCCCGGCTGGCGGCCGGAGAAGTAGCGCGAGTAGTTCTCGATCCCGGCGCAGTAGCCGGTCTCGCGGAGCATCTCCAGATCGTAGTCGACCCGCCCGTTGAGCCGCTGGGCCTCGACGATCTTCTCCTCGCGCTTCAGCTCGGCGACCCGCTCGTCCCGCTCCCGGCCGATCTCGCCGACGATGCGGTTCAGGCGCTCGTCGATCGTCAGGAAGTGCGTCGCCGGGAAGATCATGAGCTCGGAGAGCTCGCGGCGTTCCTCCTGGGTGACCGGGGCGAGCTCGGCGATCGCTTCCAGCCGATTCCCCTCCAGCACGATCCGGTGGATCGTCTCCCCCGCGCCCATGACGTCGATCGTCCCGCCCCGGACGCGGAAGCGGCCGCGCCGCAGCTCGAGGTCGTTGCGCGCGTACTTCATCCGGACGAGCTGCTCGAGCAGCTCCTGGCGACGGAGCGGCTGGCCGACGCGCAGCGAGACGACCGACGCGCGGTAGTCGTCCGGCGACCCGAGGCCGTAGATGCAGCTCACGGAGGCGACGATCAGCACGTCCCGCCGCGTGAGCAGCGCCTGGGTCGCCCGGTGGCGGAGCCGGTCGATCTCCTCGTTGACCTGCGCGTCCTTCTCGACGAACAGGTCGATCTGCGGAACGTACGCCTCGGGCTGGTAGTAGTCGTAGTAGCTGACGAAGTACTCGACCGCGTTGTTCGGAAAGAGGGCCCGGAACTCGCTGACGAGCTGCGCGGCGAGCGTCTTGTTCGGGCTCACGACGATCGTCGGCCGCTGGAGCCGCTCGACGACCTGCGCCATCGTGAACGTCTTGCCGCTGCCGGTGACGCCGAGCAGCGTGACGAACTTCTCGCCGGAGGTGAGCCGCCGGGTGATCTCCTCGATCGCCGCCGGTTGGTCCCCTTGCGGGGTCATCTCGGTGACCAGCTCGAACCGACCGGGAAGGTCGTTCGTCGGCCGGGAGCTCGTCTCGGTCATCGGACGGTCGGCAGCAGCTCCCGGGCGGTGTAGCCGTGCGGGTCGAAGGCGACCGAGACGAACCCCAACTCTCGGATCGTCCGGGTCAATTCCGTCCGTAGGGTCGGGTCTTCCAGGCGGTCAACTTCGGTACGGTCGACCTCCACGCGCGCGGCGCCGCCCCGGACCCGCACCCGGACCCGGACGAAGCCCTGTTCCAGCAGCAGCCGCTCCGCCCGCTCGATCCGGCCGAGGAGTTCGCGGGAGATCGGCTCGCCGCGGGCGACCCGGGACGCGAGGCAGGCGTTCGAGGGGCGAGCGGCGTTCGGCAGGCCGGAGTCCGCCGCGTAGCGACGGACCTCGGGTTTCGCCCAGCCCGCCCAGATCAAGGGGTGGGTGAAGCCGGACTCCTCCATCGCCCGTATCCCGGGCCGGTCGTCGCCGAGGTCGTCCCGATGCAGGCCGTCGAGGAACTGCCGGGCCCCGGCCCGCTCCCCCACGGCGCGGAGCGCGCGGGTCTCCACCGACCGGCACCGGTAGCACCGGTCCTCGCCGTTCGCCCGGTACCGTTCGTCGTCCAACGGCTCCGCCTCGACGAACGTGTGGGGGATCCCCAGCCGGCGCACCACCGCCCGGGTCGACGCGAGCTCCTCCGCCGAGACCGAGGCGCTGACGACGGTCGCCGCGCGCGCCGCGGCGCCGAGGGCTCGGTAGGCGAGCGAGGCGACCGCCGCGGAGTCGACCCCGCCCGAGAGCGCGACCAGCGCCGGCCCGCCGGTCCGGAGCCGCTCGACGATCTCCTGGGCAGTACGCGGAGAGCTCTCGTCCGCCATGGCCGAACGAGCGCCCTACGAGAGAGGGCCCCCTTACGGTTTCGGGGAGATTCCGCAACGCCCAAGAGGGTCGGCACGTCGCCTTCCCCGTGCAGGCCGTCCGCGACGGGTCGCGCTGGATGCTCCGGCTGGACGACGGCCAAGAGCTGTTCCCGACGCTCGTCGACTTCGCCCGTCGGGAGAACGTCCGGGCCGCGGCGATCGCCTTCGGGATCGGGATGTTCCGTCGTGCGGCGGTCGGCTATTGGGACGGTAGCCAGTACCAGCGTCACGAGCTGACGGTCCCCCACGAGGTCGTGGGGTTGCACGGTTCGATCGCGTGGGCGGACGGCCAGCCGTCGGTGCACCTGCACGCGGCGCTCGCCGGGCCGGACCACCGGCTCGTCGGCGGCCACCTCCTCGAAGCGACCGTCGGCGTGTTGCAGGAGATGCTCGTGGAGGCGTTCCCCGGGCGCGCGTTCGGGCGGCCGTTGGTCGAAAGCTTCGGTCTGCGCATGCTCGACCTCGAGCCCGGCTCGCAGGTGTAGCGCGCCCACCGGAAGTCCGGCAGCGCCGGGGAGGGGAGGAGCGATGGCGGCCGACGCCTTGGCACCGTCGGGGGTCGACGAGCGGCTCTGGCGGGCCGCGGTAGCGCGCGGTTTCCGGGAGCCGACGGAGATCCAACGCCTCGCCTTCGCGGAGCTGTCGGGGACGGACGACGCGCTCCTGCTCTCCCCGACCGGCACCGGCAAGACGGAAGCGGCGCTGTTCCCGCTCCTCACCCGCCGGCTGCGCGACGGCGGCGCCCCGACCTCCCTGCTGTACGTCACGCCGCTCCGCGCCCTCAACCGGGACCTGGAGCATCGGCTCGTGGCGTTGGCCCACGAGGTGGGTCTCACGGCGGCGGTCCGCCACGGCGACACGACCTCCGCCGCCCGCCTCGCCCAGTCCCGGAAGCCGCCTGACCTCCTCCTCACCACGCCCGAAACGTTGCAACTGCTGCTCGTCGGACGACGCCTCCGCGAGGCGCTCCGGAACGCGCGCGTCGTGGTGGTCGACGAGGTCCACGAGCTCGTCGGCTCCGACCGGGGAGCTCAGCTCGCCCTGACCCTCGAACGACTGGACGCCCTCACCGGAGTCCGTCTGCGTCGGATCGGACTCTCCGCGACCGTCGGGAATCCCGAGGAGGTCTCCCGTTTCCTAGCCCCGGAGCCGAGGTCGGTCCGGGTCCTGGTCGCCTCGAGCCGGCGGCCGCTCGAGCTCGAGGCGCGGCGCCCGGCGGAGCCGTCGACCCCCCTCGAGGCGGAGCTGGCCGCCGGATTACGGGCCGACCCGGAGCTGCTCCGGGGCCTGCGCGCGGCCGAGGCGGAGATCCGCGCCCACCGGACGACGTTGCTGTTCGTCAACACCCGGCGTACCGCGGAAGGACTCTCCGCGCGGCTGCAGCGGCTGGCGCCGGACCTCCCGATCGCCGTGCACCACGGTTCGCTCTCCCGGGAGGTCCGCGAGGAGGCGGAGCGGGCGTTCCGCGACGGGGCGCTGCGCGCCCTCGTCGCCACCTCCTCGCTGGAGCTCGGGATCGACATCGGCGCGGTCGACCACGTCGTCCAGTTCGGCTCGCCGCACCAGGTCGGCCGGCTCGTCCAGCGCGTCGGTCGATCGGGCCACCGTCTCGACCGGACGATCCACGGGACGATCCTGGCGCTGGACGACGACGACCTGGAGGAGGCCGCCGTGCTCGCCCGGCGGGCGGACGCCGGCCAGGTCGAGCCCGTGCGGTGGCGGACCCGCAACCGCCTCGCGGCGGCCCAGCAGGTCGTCGCCGAGCTGCGGGCCGAGGGCACGGTCGACCGGGAACGGCTGCTCACGACGTTCCGGGGCGCGGCGTCGGTCCACGACCTCTCGGACGACGAGTGGTCGGCGCTGATCGGCTACCTCGCCGGCTTGAACCTGGCGCGGGAGGCGGGCGGCTCGCTCACGTCGGCCCGCGGTACGCTCCCCCGGTTCTACGCCTCGCTTTCCCTGATCCCCGACGAACGGACGTACCGCCTGCGGGACCTCGCGAGCCGTCGGGTGATCGGCACGTTGGACGAGCGGTTCGTCCTGACCCAGGTCTTGGCGCAACCGCAGGAGGTGTTCCTGCTGCACGGGCGGACG
>JASHXN010000169.1 GCA_030043505.1 Thermoplasmata archaeon | reverse complement strand
CCGCGCTGCGCGGGAACCAACGGCGGAGCGCCGCCGCGATCGCCGCGAAGTCCGGCGGCCGGCGGGTGACGGCGACGACCGGCACGCGGGCGCCCCGGCGGACCGCGTCCAGGTCGACGACGTTGAAGCCGCCGAGGACCGCGCCGTCCAGCAGGATGGCCCGGATCCCGGCCGGGTCGCCGAGCGCGCGGACCAGCCGGAGCACGGTGCGGGTCGCATCGGTCCCGTCGACCCGGACGCGGCCGACGCGGACCGCCTCCAGTCGCTCGGGCGCCGAGACGAGCACCGCCGCGACCGGAGCGTACCGGTCGCGCCGGGCGAAGGCGCCGTCGTCGACCCCCACGACCCGGGGGTGCGGCTTGCCGAGGGCCCGACGCAACGCTAAGACCCCGCGGCCGGTTCGCCCGCCCCGATGGGGACGCCGGCGTACCCGATGCGGTGCCCCGCGTGCGGCGCGGACCTTCGGGCGGTCCTGGCCCCGAGGCCTCCGACCCAGTGGTTTCCGTGCCCGAACTGCCATACGCCGGTCCCGTTCCTCGCGCCCCGGGAGCTTCCGCCGCTGTACTCCTGGGAGATCTCGCCGGGACTTTACCCCCCGCTGCCGGTACCTCGGCGCCCGCGGTGGCCGTGGCGGAGCGTCGCCTGCCTCGCGCTGCTGGTCGCCACCGTCCTCGCCGGCGCGGGCACCGCGGTGCTGGCGTACGACGGCTACGACGCCGCGCAGCCGGCGCTGTACTCCGTCTCGGGCATCGTCTACCAGCAGCACCCCGGAGGGACCGAGACGCCGCTCGCCGGGGCGACGGTCGTCCTCTGGACCGACGACAACCGCTCGCGGCTGACGAACCACACCAACAGCCTGGGCGAGTTCGCGTTCCACCACGACGTCCCGAACGGCGGGATCGAACTGAACATCACGGACCTCTGCTGCGCCCCGACGGTCGTCTACCTGTTCGCCTCGCGCGCGTACTCGAGCGCGACGACCGGCCTCGGGGTCACGCTCGCGAGCCGGCCGGCGAACTCCTCGGCGAGCGCCCTCACCCCGTTCCCGGATCTGGAGACGTTCCTCGCCTACGTCGGCGGGGCGGCGGCGCTGTTCGGCACCGCGACCGTCGTCGCCGTGGTCGCGGCGATGGCGGTACGCCGGGAGGGCGGCGCGGTGCTGGGGGTGCTGGGGGGAGGGGCCGCCGTGGCGCTGCCGGTCGTCGTCCTGCTCTTCTCGCTCGGCGACGCGTTGCCGGTCGTCACCGCGTTCGCCGGGGCAGTCGGAGGAGCCGGGGCGTTCGTCGTCGTGCTGTGCGCCGCCGATCTGGCGAGTCGGGGCTCGGACGTCGGCGGCGTCGCGGCGTGAACGCTCAGCGGGAGCCGCGCGCGCCGGTCGGAACGGAGCGGGAACGCTCGGGCAGCGGGCGGCGCGTCGCGTAGCCGCCCTCGAGCGGGTGGTAGAAGGCGACCTCGGCCTCGTCGCTCCGCCAGCAGAGGAACGCCAGATGCCCGTCGACGAGGCCGTAGAAGTCGACCAAGCCGTCCTCGAGCTGCTTCACCTCGATCCCCTCGGACCGCAGCGCCTCGACGGCTTCGTCGAGCCGGCGGCTGAGGTTCTTCCACTCCGCCTCGAGGCGCTCCTGGAGGTCGTGATCCGGCCGGTCCCGCGCGGCGAGCTCCTCGCCCCAGAACCGGGCCAGCCGCGCGAGTTCGCCGTGCACCTCGCCCAGCCGCGCCGCCCACGCCCGCAGCTGCGGCAGCAACTCCCGCAGCCCGGCGAGCCGCACGTTCGCTTGGTCCGACGTCCAGAGCCGGGGCGGAGGCGCCCCGCCGTGACGGCGTCCGACCGGCGCGCTCCCGTCCGGCATGGGAACGGCTCCAAGCCACCGGTGGTATTTACGGACGGGCTGAAGCCCGGCCCACTACGCCCCTCGGGAAGCGGGAGGCATCGCGCGGGACGGATCCCGCGCCGGGCTTGACCAACCGTTAAAGGCCGGGCGCGGCTCGCACGACCCCGTCCGTGCAGGCGGTAGTCAAGGCCCGGCGGGGCCCCGGCGGCGAGGTCCGCACCGTCCCGACCCCGTCGCCGAAGGAGGACGAGGTCCTCGTCCGCGTGCGCGCCTCCTCCGTCTGCGGCACCGACGTCCACCTCTGGGAGTGGAACGCCTGGGCCGAGTCGCGCGTGCGCCAGGTCCCGTTCATCCTCGGGCACGAGCTGAGCGGGGAGGTCGTCGAGGTCGGCCGGTCGGTCCGCAGCCTCGCGCCGGGCGACCACGTCTCGGCGGAGACGCACATCGTCGACGGAACGTGCTACCAGTGCCGGACCGGTCGGATGCACATCTGCGAGAACGTGGAGGTGCTGGGCGTCGACCGCGACGGCGTCTTCGCCGAGTTCGCGGTCCTGCCCGAGCGCAACGCGTGGAAGAACGATCCGGCGCTCGAACCGGAGATCGCCTCCGTCCAGGAGCCGCTCGGCAACGCCGTCCATTCGTTGCTCCCCGAGAACACCGACGAGGACGTCGCCGGCAAGCGGTTGCTGGTGACCGGCTGCGGACCGATCGGCCTGCTCGCGATCGC
>JASHXN010000168.1 GCA_030043505.1 Thermoplasmata archaeon | reverse complement strand
CGCGGCGGTCAACAGCGTGAACGTGATGTCCACGGTGGTCGGCCCGCTCTGCGTGTAGCTTCCGCCCGCGACCGAGTAGTTCTTCGCCGTCGAGGCGACCGTGTAGGTGTACGTCCCGTTCGCCTCGGTCCCGAGGATCGAGGGGCCGGTCGAGCTGAGCGACGACTGCCCGGTGATGTTCACCCACCACTGGGTTCCCGCCGGAAGTCCGACCTCGTTGAACTCCACGTTCGTAGTGTACTTCGTGAACGACAGGGTGACCGTCTTCGCCGCGCCCGCGACGGAGACCGGCGGGACGAGCGAAGCGAGCGCGTACTCCTTGTTCGCCGTCGCGCCCGATACCGCGTACGTCCCGTCCGAGAGGTATAGCGGCGTCTGGGTCGTGCCCGTGCTCGAGAGCGGATAGTGCGACTGGCCCGGCAGAGTCAGGTTGACGTACCACGCCGTGCCCGTCGGCAGCCCGGTCTCCTGGAACGTCACCGCGAAGCCGCCGAGCGGCGATGCGTCGCCCGCGCCCAGGATCCCGTTCTCGTCGTTGGAAGTGTACGGCGGCGGGAAGATCGTCGTCGCGCCGTCCGTGTAGTCGACCTCGTTGTAGTAGGGAGCGGTGGTCGACGGGTTGAGGGAACCGCCGTAGTTCCACCAGTAGTTGCCGCCCTGCAGGGCGTACGTGGTCGAGCTCCCCGTGTCGAGGACGTTCCCCGACAGGGCGAACCCGTTGACGGTCTCGACGACGTTGCTCGCGGCCTGTTCCGGCACGTTCCACGTATCGTGGTAGTAGACCGGGCCGAACTCCGTTTCCAGGTCCCACGGCATCAGCGGCGCGGGGTTGTCGACCTTGAAGTCGTTGTTGTAGATCAGGTCGCCGTTCTCCGCTTCCGCGATCCCCGCGTACGTTCCCGGCGTCGACGGCGAGGTCGTGCACGCCGTGTCGCAGAACGTGTTGCCCCAGATGACGTTCTGGGATCCCGCCGGCGCGGGCCCGCTGACCCCGCCGCACGGATCGTTGATCTGCGGTCCCGGACCCACGGTGTAGGGGCTCGAGCAGAGGGAACCTCCGCCGAACAGCAGGAGATTGTCCTGGGCGACGTAGCTGGAGGAGTGCGCCTTCTCCGAGACGAACGTGTCGTCCATCACCAGGTCGCTGGTCGAGTTCCAGATCATCAGCTCGGCGGTCGGGATCGGGTTCTGGGCGGCGGTCGTCTCGAAGAGGGTCGTCTGTTCGCCGTAGCCCAGGATGTTGTGAGTCTTCTCGATGGTAACGTGCTGGGTCTCGTACAGCTGTTCCTGGTAGTACTCCAGGGAGGTGCTGCCGGAGTAGAACTCGACCTGGTGGACCGAGTCGACGTACGCCGTCGTGTTCGCCAGCAGAAGGCCCGCGAACGACGGGAACTCGTAATCGTCGGCCGACTCGAAGACCGAGTTCAGCGCCTGGCTCGTCGCCGTGTCGTTGTTGTCGAACAACACGTACGGGCTCGAGAGCGTACCGGCGCCGCTGGTGGAGATCCCCGCCAGCCGCGCGTTCGACAGCGCGAGGAAGGGACTGATCGCCCAGAGCGGAGTATACACCCCGGCCGTCGTGGAGTACGGCAGCGTGGCGGTGATCGTCGCCGACCCGCCGGCCGTGACGGTGAACGAACCGGTCTGTTCCGTGTAGTCGGCCAACATCGCCTCCCAGTCGTACGTCCCCGGCATCACGTTCCAGGTCGGGACGTCCGGCGCCCACGAGAAGGCGGCGGCGGGGGACGTCACGGACGTATCCTCGAGGAAGACGAAGATGTACGGCTGCTCGGTCAGCGTCAGCGGCGAACCGGAGACCGTGATGTCGTTCGTCACCGTCCCTTGCCCTGCGGTCACCCCGGTCTGGCTCGTGTAACCCCAGAGCGGATGGAGGTTCAGAGGACCTGCCGAAAACTCGGCGATCTCCTTGGACGTCGACACGTAGTTGACGTCGACTCCGACGGCGTCCTCCCCGGTTTGCGAACCGAAGTTGAGCGCCGCGGGCACCGACTTGTAGGTCGGGTGCGCGGGGATCGTGCAGCTCGCTTCGACCGTCTTCGTCGCGGCCGTGCAGTCGGAGACGTAGTTCAGCGAAGCGGTGCCGCTCCCGGCGAGGTTGTCCTGGTTCGCCCCGTCGAACGCCCCGATCGCGAAGTCCAACTCGAAGTCGAGCGGCAGACCGATCTCCTCGTCCTTGGCGCCGGAGGCTTCAAAGCCGGCCGAGCGGGTGTTCGCCCCATTGTCCTCCACGCTCGTCTTGGAAGTGTGGAACGTCAGCCAGTCAAAGCTGCCGGAGTAGTGGGTCCCGACCGGGACCTTGGTGTTCGTCGCCGGGAAGGAGAGCGAATAGTTGTAGAACAGCGTCTGGTCGCCCGCGTATCCCGCCAGCGCGGCGGACGGCGTGGCGCACGTGGACGTCCCGTACAGCGAGCTGTACGAATTGCAGATCAGGTTGTTGTACAGCGAGAGGTTCATGTACAACGTCAGGTTGAACGGTTCGGGCGCGTAGAAGAACTTCGTCTCGCTGACGTAGACCTCGCTGTCCTCCAGCGTGTCGTTGATGTTGTGCGCGACGATCGTACCGCTCGCGGGGAACGACTCGGCGGTCGACGTGAAGTTCCACGTGTTCTCGTCGAACTGCAGGGTCTGGTTGAACGCTTGGTAGCCGATGACGTTCTGCGCCCAGAAGGCGTAGCCGTTGGCCTGCTTCGAGCTCTCTCCGGACGACCCCCAGAGCGTGACGTTCGTCACGACGGCGTTCAGCTGAACGCCCCACTGGTCCGGATTGTCGGTGTCCAGGTAGAGCGCGCTCCAGTTCGTGACGTTCAGATGGCCCGCAAGACTGGTAGAGTCAAGCACGGTCGTCTTCTCGCTCGAGCCGGAGTCCGCGCCCGACTCGCCGTAGTAGGCGATGCCCGACGGCGCCGGGGTCGCCTTGTACCCCTGAGAGACCGCATCGGTCGAGTCGGCCGCGGCCGCGAGTTCCTGCGCGTAGAGCGGGCCGGGAACGACCTTCCCGTCCACCATGCCCGCGGGTTCCGCGGACGGCAGGTGGATGAGACGCGCCGGTACTCCGGACGCCTCCAGCCCCTGCGCGATCGACGCATAGTGCGCCGCCAGCGCCGACTCGGACGCCTCGTACGAGTCGTACGCCGCCGCCGCCCCCGTGGTGACGGGCGCCGTCGTCGCCGGAGTGTTCGCCGCCACGGAGGTAGACCCTCCGGACGCGACCATCTCCGGCTCCGCGGCCACCGCCGCGAGCCCTGACGACAGAGCCATCACTGCCGCTATCAGCAAGACGAGTCCCAGTCTCTCGACGCCCACCCGCGCCATGGCGGGCGGGCATGTTGTATTACCAGATAAAACGATACGATTTCTGCTACGTGCGATGGATTACCACGACGCCGAGACGGCGCCCGGCGGGGCTCCGACAGCCCCTCGGGGGCAGGCTACGGCTCGGC
>JASHXN010000020.1 GCA_030043505.1 Thermoplasmata archaeon | reverse complement strand
GGCGCCACATCTCGGGCAGGTTCGGCTGGTGTTTCGCGGGTTCACGAGGATCACCGGAACCCCCTGCTCCTCCGCCTTGTAGAACAGCTGGCGGTGGAGCTCGCGACGGGGCCAGGTGGAAAGGCGACGGCGAGTCCGGGCCGACGCACGTCGGCGCACCGGTAGGTTCTCGAGCCGCTCGAGGGCGAGGGCGGCGTGCTCGCGAGCGGCAACCCGGACGAGCTGCTTGGAGAGCCGGTGCAGGCGCTGGGTCACGCGGTGGTGCTCGCGTCGGCCCTCCCGCTTCCCAAGCCGACGACCGACCCTTCGGTCGTGCGCCTTCTTGCGCCCGAGCCGACGCCGTCGCTCGAAGTGCCGCTGTTGGACGACCCGGACCTGGGGGAACGGAACGGTGACGGGGGTGGTACCCTGGACGCTGACCTGCACTCCGTCGAGCGAGCTCTCGTTGGTGTCGAGCGCGAGGAGGGAGGTCGGCGCGTACGGCTCCGGCACCTCCTTCTCGACGACGATCGACACCCGGTCCGGGCGGATCTGGAGTTCCTTGACCCGGACCCCCGGGGTGGCGAGGACGGAGCGGTGGTGGTCGGAGAGCGGCACGACGAACGAGCACCACTCGAGGGGGCGGAGGGAGAGACGAACCTTGCCGGTGACCGGGTCGAGGTGGAACGTCTTGCCGGTAGCGATGAGGAATGGCTGTCGGACCCAAGGGACGGAGGACCGACGGCCCTGTCGGAGTCGGTGGCGATGCCCTTTGACGAGCGCGACGGCGACGTCCGTAGCCCTGCGAACGTGAGCAAAGTGGATGCGGTTCTCGCGCGCCCAGCGTTGAGCAAATGGGACGAGCGAGCCGCGAGCGGTGAGGTTGCGTTCAATCGCCGCCCGGACGACGCTGTTGGTGCAGAGGCGGACGTCGCCCAACAGGGAAGCGAGGGCGGGCGGCAAAGGTTCACTCAGAGGGAGAACGAACGCGCGGCGGACGCCCACGGAGGAGGGATCGAAGACGCCGGGGATGGTACTCTCGGGCCCGGTGAACGGTGAAAGGTGAGCCGGGGTGGCGCGCACCCACCCCGCGGCGCCGACCTACGGTCCCAACAGGCGCTGGGGATTATTCAGTCAACCTCGCGCGGGCCGCCACCGTTAAGAGAGGTGCCCAGGTCAGGGACGCTCCCGAGGGGTCCGATGGAACTCCGCGTCGTTGAGAAGGAGCACGACCTGTTGCGGGTCGAGCTGCCGAAGGGGGAGGAGACCCTCCTGGTGCCGCTGGTCGAGGCGCTCCAGCGGGAGGAGAAGGTCGTCGAGGCGCGCTACCTGTTGGGCCACCCTTTCCTCGACCGGCCGACCCTGCAGATCCGCACGAAGGGGGAGAAGCCGCAGCAGGTCCTGAAGCGGGTCCTCAAGGACCTCACCGACCTGTACGACGACGTCCTCGCCGACTTCGAGAAGAAGGCGGACAAGGTCAAGGGCTGACGGGGGCCGCGTCCCGATGTTGAAGGAGTGCGCCCAGCACGGATACTTCCGCGCGGAGGCGTGCCCCGTCTGCGGCCAGGGCGGCCGCTTTCTGCTGAACGACCGCGAGCTGGACCACCTGGGACGGGTCCTGACCGGGATCCTGCGCCACTTCCCGGACCGCTACGGGCTGTCGGTCGACCCCCACGGGTGGATCGAGCTCTCGGCGATCGCGCGCGCGATCTCGCAGCGGCATCCCGTCTACCGCTGGCTGCGACCCCAGCACCTGGTCGCGATCGCGGAGACGGACGGGAAGGGACGCTACGAGGTCCGGGACGACCGGATCCGGGCGACGTACGGCCACACGCTCGAGGTCGAACTGGACCTGCCGACCGACAACATCCCGGAGCACCTCTACTACCCGGTCACCGCCGATGAGGCGGCGATCGTGCTCGAGGTCGGCCTCCGCCCGTCCGACCGCCGCAAGGTCCATCTGTCGAAGACCGCCGCGGACGCCGTGGCGGCCGGCAAGGTCCGGACCCCCGAGCCGATCGTCCTCGAGGTCGACGCGACGCGGGCCCGGGCCGAGGGGATCGTGATCATGCAGGCGGGGAAGACCGTCTACCTCGCCGACCGGATCCCGGCCGAGCTGCTGCGCCGCTCGGAAGCCGCCGCGGCGGACGCCTCCGCGCCCGAGCTCCCCTGACTAGCCGAAGCCGTCGTTCCCGACGTTCGACTCGTACTCCGTCGTCACGTACACCGTGATGTTCAGGTGCGTCGACTGCGGATAGGCGTTCGTCAGGACGAACGTGAAGTTGTCCGTGTAGAGCGCGGTGAAGACGATCCGGCCGGAGCCTTCCTGCGGGGTGCTCCACGCCGGGGTCCCGGTGCCGGACGTGAGGAACTTCGCCCACTCCGTGGCGTTGTAGGCGGACAGCGCGACGTCCGCCGCCACCGGATGCACGCTGGAGAAGTTCCCGACGACGTAGTCGCCGCCGGTCACCTCGCCGTAGAGGATGGCGACCCAGCCGGGGCCGACCGTGTACGTCCCGGAGGTCGTCAGCGGGTCCGCCACGCTCGGCGGACCGGTGAGGACCGCATCGAGCAGCGAGAAGGCGAGCGCGCCGACGACGCCGACGACGATCACGACCCGCAACCAGTTCCAGAGCGCTACCCGCCGTCGCACGGGGCGGGGAGCCCGGGCGAGCTCGCCCGCCGGGACCGGCCCGCTCGTGCCGCAGATCCCGCACGCGGTCGCGCCGGGGGCGACGGCGGTGCCGCAGAACTGGCACGTCCCCCACTCCCCGGGCGTCGGCATCGCCGACGGAGCCGGCGGGGTGCCTTTGGGGGTGTCGTACGAACCCGGTCGGCCGCTACCCCTTCTTCTTCGGGACGGCGACGTTGACGAGGACGTTCTTCGTCCGCGTGTAGCCGGCGACGACGCCGATCCCCTGCTCGGAGCCGATCCCGCTCTCCTTGAAGCCGGCGAACGGGGTCTGCGGATACGTTTGCGGAGGTTCGTTGACGAGGACCATGCCGGCGTCGAGCCGGCGTGCGACGTGGTGGGCGGTGGCGAGCTCGCGCGTCCACACGCCGGCGACCAGGCCGTACGGCGTGTCGTTCGCGAGGCGGATCCCGTCCTCCAGTTCCCGGAACTCGAAGGCGGTCAGCACGGGACCGAACACCTCTTCGCGGGCGACCCGCGCCGTCGGGGGGAGGTCCGCGACGACCGTCGGCCGGACGAAGTTCCCGGCGGCGAGCGCCGGCTCGGACGCCTTCGCCCCGCCGGCGACGACCGTCCCTCCGTCGTCCCGGGCCGAGCGGACGTAGTCGAGGACGCGGTGCTCCTGCTCGCGCGAGACGAGCGGGCCCATCTCGACCCCCTCCTCCGTGCCGGGCCCGAGGCGCATCCCGTCGGCGATCGCCCGGAGCTTCTCGAGGAACGGCGCCCGGATCGACTCGTGGACGATCAGGCGGGACGCCGCCCAGCACATCTGGCCGGCGTTGCCGAAGACGCCGTTGGCGACCCCGCGGGCCGCCCGGTCGAGGTCGGCGTCCGGTAGGACGACGACCGGGCTCTTCCCCCCGAGCTCCAGGGTCGTGGGGACGAGGTGCTCCGCCGCCAGCTCGGCGATCCGCCGCCCGACCTCCCCGCTCCCGGTGAACGAGACGGAGCGGCAGCGCGGGTCGCGGACGAGCGCCTCCCCGAGGCGGCCGCCCGGGCCGGGGACGACGTTGAGGACCCCGTCGGGGATCCCCGCGCTCCGGGCGAGCCGTCCGAAGCGGAGGGCGGTCAACGGCGTGAGGCTCGCCGGCTTCAGGACGACGGTGTTCCCGGCGGCGAGCGCCGGGGCGACCGACCGGACGGCGAGGACGAGCGGGAAGTTCCACGGGGCGATATGCACCGTGACCCCGAGCGGTTCGCGGACCGTGTAGTTGAACCGGCTCCCGGGGACGGGGATCGTCGCCCCTTCGAGCTTGTCGGCGAGGCCGGCGACGTACTCGAGCGTGCGGACGACGAACCCGAGGTCGCCCCGCGCTTCCCGGAGCGGCTTGCCGACGTTCCGGGTCTCCAGGAGCGCGAGCTCCTCCAACTGGCCCTCGACGAGCCGGGCGAGCTGGGTCAGCGCCTTCGCGCGCTTCGCGCCGTCGCCACCGGCCCAGTCGGAGTTCCGGAACGCCGCCTCGGCGACCTCCATCGCGTGGGCGGCGTCCGCCGCCGACCCCGAGGCGACCCGTGCGATCGGGGCGTTCGTCGCGGGGTCGAGGAGCTCGGCCGTCGCCCCGTCGGTCGCCGGAGCTTCGGCGCCCCCGACGAGGAGCCCGTACGTCGCCTCGGCCGCCATCGCCGCGGGGGACCCGCCCGCTCAGATAGCCGTTAGGGCCCCGTGCCCCGTTCCAGCGGGTACGACCGCCCCTTCCAGGCGACCGTGCCGCCGCGGAGGCCCCGCCCCAGCGACGTCGCCACCAGCGCGACGTAGACGCCGACCGCCATCGGGAACGTGAGCCCGTACCGCGCCGGAGCTCCGACGGCCCGGGCCCAGGCGACGTGCTTGCCGAACAGCGCGAGGGCGAGCACCCCGCCGAACACGGTGAGCGGTACGTTCCCGGTGAGGACGCCGACCGGGAGCACGGCGAGCGGCAGCCAGAAGAAGCCGATCAGGCCCGCCAGGAACGCTGCCTGCCGCGCCGCGGAGAAGTTCGTCCCGTGAATGTTCTTGAGCAGTCCTTCGAACATCTCGCGAGGCTCACGGTACATCCGCGTCGTGGCGAGCTCGGGCCCCCACGCCAGCCGGATCGGCCGCCCTGACGCGCGGAACCGGCGCGCGAGCGCGATATCCTCCAGGATCTGGCGCCGGACCGCGGCATGGCCCCCGACCGCGTCGTACTCCTCCCGACGCACGAGCCAGAATTGGCCGTTCACGAGCGCCGCGCGCGAATCCGGCCGGTTGACGTGGGGGGCCCGGAAGTACGTCAGCACCATCTGGACGTAGAACGGCAGGACGACCCGTTCCCACCGGCCGAGCATCTCGACCTTCGGTGCGACGGTCGCCACCGCGGCGCCCTCGCGTTCGGCCCAGGCGAGCACGCTCCGGACCGCCGCCGGGTGGAGCCGCACGTCGGCGTCCAGGAAGAGCAACCAGGCACCGTGCGTCGCCTGCGCTCCCGTCCAGCACGCCCAGTTCTTCCCGACCCAGCCGTCCGGGAGCGGCGGCTCCTCGAGGAGCCGTACGCGCGGGCCCCGCGCTTGCGCAACCGCCCGGGTCCCGTCCCGGGAGCCGCCGTCGACGACCACGATCTCGAGGCCGGGGAGGTCCTGCGCCAGGAGCCCGTCGAGCGTTCGGGCGAGGTCGTCCTCCTCGTCCCGCGCGGCGATCACCACGCTCACCGACGGCGCGCCGGTCGCCGCGGGATCCGCCGGGGCCGGATCGAGCCGGGGCATCTCGTAGGCGAAGAGGAGGGCGACCCCCTGGAACAGCAGGGCCGCGACCCCGCCGACGAACGCCGCGAGCACGACCGCCGGCGCGAGCACCGGCCCGCGTAGACGTGCGCTGATAAAGGGCCGTTTGCTGGAACGCCCTGGGCCGCCCCGTGTCGACCGTGGAGCACCCGCGCGTGCGTCCCGGCGAGGTCGAGGAGCGCGCCTACCAGACGGCGATCGCGCGCGCGGCGGTCGACCAGAACACGCTGGTCGTCCTTCCGACCGGCCTCGGCAAGACGACGATCGCGCTGCGGGTGATCGCGGAGTTCCTCCTCCGCGAACCGACCCGGTCGGCGCTGTTCCTCGCCCCGACGCGGCCGCTCGTCGTCCAGCACGCCCGCGAGGTGGAGCGGGCGCTGTTCGCCCCGAAGCCGCTCGTCCTCACCGGGGAGGTCTCGCCCGAACGACGGCAGGAGCTGCTGCGGCCGCCCCAGGTCGTCGTCGCGACCCCGCAGGTCGTCGCGAACGATCTCGCGACCGGAGGTTTCCCGCTCGCCACGTTCTCGGTCGTGGTCGTCGACGAAGCGCATCGGGCCGTCGGCGAGTACCCGTACGTGGGGATCGCCCGGGCGAACCGCCAGGGGCCGAACGCCCGGGTCCTGGCGATGACCGCCTCGCCCGGCGGCAGCCTGGACCGCATCCGCGAGGTGTGGGCGAACCTGGGGATCGACCGGTTCGAGTACCGGACCGAGCAGAGCCCGGACGTCGCCCCGTACCTCCACGGCGTCGGGGTCGACCAGATCGTCGTCCCCGTGCCCCCCGAGGTCCGTCACCTCGCGATCCTCCTGCGGGCGGCGATCGCCCGCGCCGCGCAACCCCTCGTCCAGCTGGGCCTGCTGGCGGCCGGGGAGGTCGGCCGGCGCGCGACGCTGGCGGTCGGCGAGCAGCTGCACCGACGTCTCGCCGCCGAGCGCGCGGCGGGGGGGACGGTGACCCCGGGACTGTGGCAGGCCGTGACGGCCCAGGCGGTGATGATGAAGGGCCTCCACGCGCTCGACCTGTGCGAGAGTCAGGGGGTCGAGGCGCTCCGCGAGTTCTTCGCGCGCCAGAGCGCCCCGACCGGACGGAAGGTGACGCCCGCGCAGCGCGCGTTCCTCGGCGACCCGGACGTGGAGGAGGTGCTCCGGCGTCTCGCCCGCATGACCGTCGAGCACCCGAAGATCGCGGCCGCTGTCACGCTCGTGCGCCGCGAGCTGACCGAGAAGTCCGAGGCCCGGGCGATCGTCTTCTCGCAGTACCGCGACACGGTCGATCGCCTGGTCGAGGAGTTCGAAGCCCTCCACGACCCGGCGGTCCGGGCGGCCCGGTTCGTCGGCCAGGCGGCGCACGGCCGCGACCCCGGGCTCTCGCAGAAGCTTCAGGTCGGCCTCCTCGACCGGTTCCGGCGGGGCGAGGTGAACTGCCTGGTCGCAACGTCGGTCGCGGAGGAAGGACTCGACATCCCGGCGACCGACCTGGTCGTCTTCTACGAACCGATCCCGGACGTGGTGCGCACGATCCAGCGCCGCGGGCGCACCGGACGGGCCCGGGCCGGCCGGGCGGTCGTGCTCGTCGCCGAAGGGACCCGCGACGAAGGTCTCCACCGCGGCGCCTTCGCCCGGGAGCGGCGGATGCACGCGATGCTGGAGAAGGTGCAGGCCGAGTCGGCGGGGGGGCGGCCCCCGAACGTGCCGCCCGGCCGGAACGTCCAGAAGTTGCTGTCGGAGTTTCGCTAGCGGCCCGTGCTGCCGAAGCCGCCGCGGCGGCTCGCTTGGACGGCGACGCGGCCCCGGCGGAACGTGGTCGGGTGGTCGGGGACGAGACGGATCTGCGCGATCCGGTCGCCGGCCCGGATCTCGTACCGGCCGGCGAAGAGGTACGTCATCGGGACGCGGACCTCGCCGGCGTAGTCGCGGTCGACCGTACCCGGTGCGTTCACCATCAGGACCCCGCGGGACGAGAGACCGCTCCGGGGTCGGACCTCGAGGAACGTCCCGGGCGGGCAGCGGACCTTCAGGCCCGTCGGCACCAGCTCGACCTTGCCGCGCCGGAGGACGACCGGCGCGCTGGCCGCGAGGTCGAAGCACGCCGAGCCGTCGGTCGCGCGGCTCGGCAGCGGGACGTGCGCCGCGGCGTCGAGCGCCTCGACGCGGATCACCCGAGCGCGCGCGACCACGGGCGGGCGAGGGCTCGCGCCTCTTAGGGGGGACGGACGGGCGGACGCACGTCGCCCGGCGCCTCGTCCGCGCCTCCCTGGCTGGCGAGCCACCGGGCGACCAGGTGGCCCTCGGCCCGGCGGAGCAGCTTGCCGAGCCCCGGCCCGCTCCGGCCCGTCGATCGGGCGAGCCGGGTCAGCGTGACGCGGCGGGGGATCGCGTAGTAGCCGAGCGCCCACGCGCGGGCGAGCATGCGCCCCTGCAACGGGGTGAGCGACCCCTCGGCCCGTTCCGGCACGGTGGGGCGACCGCTCGTGCGGAGCAGACGGTACGGGAACTCTTCCCGGTCCAAACGGCGCAGCACCCGTCGCAGGGCGCGCTCCTCCCCATGGAACGAGGCGATCGTCACCTCCGGGGTGAGACGGAACGGGGCCGCCGGCGTGATCTCCCCGCCGGCGAGGGCCAGCCACTGGCGCAGCCGTTCCGGGTTGCGCTGGCGGGCGAGGACGATGTACTCGCGGGTCCGGGGGCGGACGTCCACGACCTCGAAGCGGCTCAGCCCGTAGACGGCCCGGATCCTCCGGGACGAACGCTCCAACTCCGCCGGGGTCCGGATCGGGCCCCGCGGGCGGAGCCGCAGGAGCTCCAGCCGCGAGCCTTCCTCGAGGCGCAACGTCTCCAGCAGCTCGATCTCGTCGAACTTCCCGAACAGCTGCGGCGGGATCACGCCGAGCCGGACGAGGTCGTCGGTCCGGAACCGGAGGGTCACCGCCTGCATCGCCGCGCGGAGGCGAGGTTTCGATATGAACCCTCGGCGCGGCGCGCGGTCGCCTCGATTTAATACCGTAACGGACTCGCCCGCCGTCGTGGCGTTCGACTCGCTGGGCGACTTCCTTCAGGCGCTCGAACGGCAGGGTGAGCTGCTGCGGGTCCGCGCCCCGGTGTCGCGGGACCTCGAGATCGCCGAACTGACGCAGCGGGTCCACCGGTCCGGCGGGCCGGCGCTCCTGTTCGAGAACGTCCCCGGCAGCACGGTGCCGGTGGTGACGAACCTGTTGGGGACGGAACGACGGATCGCCCTCGCGCTCGGGGCCCGCGACCTGGAGGAGGTCGCCGGCCGGGTCGGTCAGCTCACGCGCCTGCGCCCCCCGGCCGGCCTCGCCGGGGCGTTGCGCGACCTCGAGGGGACGATCGCGAGCCTCTCGAGCCTCCGCGCGCTGGCGCCGAAGCGGGTCCGCTCCGGCCCGTGCCAGGAGGTCGAGGAGACGTCGGTCGACCTGGAACGACTCCCGATCCTGAAGTGCTGGCCGAAGGACGGCGGGCGGACCGTGACGTTCCCCGTCGTGATCACGAGCGACCCCGAGACGGGGGACCAGCACGCCGGGATCTACCGGTTGCAGCAGTACGGCCCGTCGACCCTCGGCTTCCACGCCCAGATCCATCGGGTCGGCGCGAACAACTTGCGGAAGTGGGCGGCGCGCGGGGAGCCGATGCCCGTCGCCGTCGTCGTCGGCGCCGAGCCGGCGACCGTCTTCAGCGGCCTCGCCCCGGTCCCCGAGGGGATCTCGAACTTCGCCTTCGCCGGGCTCCTGCGGGGCGCGCCGGTCGAGCTGGTCCGGGCGCGGAGCAATCCGCTGGAAGTCCCGGCGTCCGCGGAGATCGTCCTCGAAGGGCACGTCGATCCGGCCGAACGGGCGGTGGAGGGTCCGTTCGGGGACCACACCGGCTACTATTCGGCGCCCGAGCCGTTCCCGGTGCTCCACGTCGATCGCGTGACGCACCGGGAGCGGCCGGTGTACCTCGGGACCGTGACCGGCAAGCCCCCGACCGAGGACGCCACCCTCGGGAAGGCGGTCGAGCGGATCTTCCTGCCGGTGATCCGGCTCGTGCTGCCGGAGGTCGTCGAGATGAACCTCCCCCGCGAAGGGCTGTTCATCAACGTCGCCGTCGTCGCGATCCGCAAGGCGTACCCCGGGCACCCGCGCAAGGTGATGCACGCGCTCTGGGGGCTCGGGCAGATGATGTTCGTCCGGTACGTCATCGTCGTCGACGCGGACGTCGATCCGCACGACCTGCGGGAGGTGCTCTACCGGGTCGGCCTGCAGGCGGACCCGTCGCGGGACCTCGAGCTGGTCGAGGGGCCGGTCGACCAGCTGTCGATCTCCAACCCGCTCCCGAACTTCGGCGGAAAGGTCGGCGTCGACGCGACGCGCAAGGGCCCGGAGGACGGCTTCCCGCGGCCGTGGCCGGAAGAGATCCGCCCCGACCCGGCCGCGGCGGCGGCGGCCGAGCGGATCGTCCGCGCGGAACCGACGCTCCAGCGGCTGTGGAAGCCCCCGGCGTCGTGAC